>JAHZJY010000163.1 GCA_022600695.1 Actinomycetes bacterium
AATACCATGCCCACCCACATACCGAAGGGGATTAACACCGTGAGCGAGAACGGGCGGCTCTTTACCAGCGAGTCGGTGACCGAGGGACATCCCGACAAGATCTGCGACGCGATCAGCGACTCGGTGCTGGATTCCCTGCTGTCGGACGATCCGAACTCGCGAGTCGCGGTGGAGACCCTGGTCACCACCGGACAGGTGCACGTCGTCGGTGAAGTCACCACGTCGGCGAAGGGGGCGTTCGCCGATATCACCGACACGGTGCGCGAACGGATCCTGGAGATCGGTTACGACTCATCCGAGAAGGGCTTCGACGGGGTCACCTGCGGGGTCAACATCGGGATCGGCAGGCAGTCGCCGGATATCGGCCAGGGTGTGGACAAGGCCCACGAGGCGCGGGTCGAGGGGGCTGCAGACCCGCTGGACGCCCAGGGCGCCGGCGACCAGGGCCTGATGTTCGGCTACGCGATTCGCGACACTCCCGAGCTGATGCCGCTGCCGATCGCGCTGGCGCATCGGCTGTCGCGGCGGTTGACCGAGGTCCGCAAGAGCCAAGTACTCGATTATCTCCGGCCGGACGGTAAGACCCAGGTGACCATCCAGTACGCCGGGACCACTCCGATCCGGCTGGACACCGTCGTGTTGTCCACCCAGCACGCCGATGGCATCGACTTGACCAATACGCTGAACCCGGACATCCGGGAGAAGGTCGTCAACACGGTTCTGGCCGAGTTGGCACACGAGACGATGGATACCTCCGACTTCCGGCTGTTGGTCAACCCGACCGGCAAATTCGTGGTCGGCGGCCCGATGGGTGACGCCGGGCTCACCGGTCGGAAGATCATCGTCGACACCTACGGCGGCTGGGCCCGCCACGGTGGCGGCGCCTTCTCCGGAAAAGACCCGTCCAAGGTGGATCGGTCGGCCGCGTATGCGATGCGCTGGGTGGCGAAGAACGTCGTCGCCGCGGGGCTCGCCGAACGGGTGGAGGTTCAGGTGGCCTACGCGATCGGTAAGGCGGCGCCGGTCGGGCTGTTCGTGGAGACCTTCGGCACCGAGACCGTCGACCCGGCCCGTATTGAGAAGGCCATCACGGCGGTGTTCGACCTGCGGCCGGGCGCGATCGTGCGAGATCTGGATCTGCTGCGACCGATCTACGCGCAAACAGCGGCCTACGGACACTTCGGCCGCAACGACCTTGATCTGCCGTGGGAGCGGTTGGACAAGGTCGAGGATTTGAAGAACTCGGTGTAGCCCGGAAGCGGCTCACCGCGGGTTGCGGTGAGCCGCTGTCGAGCCGTGGGTG
This sequence comes from Actinomycetes bacterium, assembly GCA_022600695.1. Taxonomy (GTDB): domain Bacteria; phylum Actinomycetota; class Actinomycetes; order Mycobacteriales; family Mycobacteriaceae; genus Mycobacterium. Next base: position 1,304 of record JAHZJY010000163.1, read on the forward strand.
CCTTAGCCGCCGATGAACTGGTCGAATGCCCACTGATACTGAGCCGGGACCACCTGGACTCCGCACTGGCTCTGCAGGGTTCCGAGCGGGGACAGGATCGACTTGAAGCCGGCGTACTCCTGCGGATTGCTGCTGGCGTAGTCGGAGATGGTCTGCTGCGCCTCAGCCTGGGGTTGCAGCGCCGCGGTCATCAGCATCTTGTTCCCGGCCGGGTGGGCGTTCATATAGTCCTGGGCCTGCTGGGTGATCGTCGATACCTGGCTGTCCACCGCTGCGGGGCTGCAGTCCGGTGCAGCCACGGCCGTGGGCGCACCCAGCCCGGCCAGGGCGAATCCTGCCACCAGGGTGCCGGTACAGGCGCTGGCGATGCGTCGGGATGTCATAAGTCTTTCTTCCTCCAGGATTGCGACGTGTGTTGTCGGCGTGTGCCGTCATTGTGGCTTGTCGTTTCCGTGCCGACAAACGTTACTGGTCACGGACCTGGTGCAACGCCGCCCGGAGCGCCATAATTCCGCGGTCGGTGGCTGCGGTGGCGGCCGGCACCACCCCGGAGTAGCCGAGGTAGCCGTGCACCAGGGTCCCGGCGTTGTGCAATTCCACCTCCACACCGGCGCCCGCCAGCAGCTCGGCGTAGCGGGCGCCGTCATCGCGCAGTGGGTCGTGACCGGCCACCGCGACATAGGCCGGCGCCAGGCCGCTGAAGTCGGATGCCCGGCCGGGTGCCAGCGTGGCCGGTGGTTCGGACGGGTCGAGATGACCGGCGTACCACTGGGTGAATGCCGCGATCGCCGCGTGGTCCAGCACGGGCGCCTCGGCGTTCTCGGTAAACGACGGCAGTGAGGTGTCCCACATCGTCGACGGATACCACAGCAGCTGAAACGCCACCGCCGGCCCGTCACCGGCACGTGTCCGGTCCCGGGACCGTTGGGCGACGACCGCCGCCAGGGTGCCGCCGGCCGAGTCTCCGGCCACCGCCAATCGCGAGCCGTCCGCATCGAATCGGTCGGCGTTCTCGGCGACCCAGCAGGTCGCCGCCCATACATCCTCGACCGCGGCCGGGTACGGGTGTTCCGGGGCCAGTCGGTAGTCCACCGAGACCACTACAGTCCCGGCGCCGGCGGCATGCTCGCGAGCGGTGGTGTCGTGGGTGTCGAGATCGCCGAGGGCGAACCCGCCGCCATGGAAGAACATGGTCACGGGGTGAGGTTGGTGGCGGGCTCCCAGGTCGTCGGGCTTCTCCGGCGGCCAGTACACCCGCACCGGGATCGGGCCGGCCGGACCATCGATCCGGATGTCCTGAACCCGCAGGCCGGGATGCAACGGCCGGCGCGGCAGCTCGCGCAGCCTGCGACGGGCCTCCTCGACGTCGACGTCGCCGTCGCCGATCAGCCGGAACGGCACGGCCTCCAGTACCGACTGCAAGGTGGCATCAACGGGGGGCTTGCCGGCAACGGTGGACATCACCACACGGTACGCAGTCTCGCTGGGGTCGGTGCCGGTTGGCGGCTGCTCTGTGGGTGGTGGTGACTGGTGATTTCCTCCGGTACATGTCGTGCTGGCCGCCGGCTCTGACGTGAGCGGCTTGGATGGTGCTCATCGCCGCCCGGTTCCTTGTCGACTGCTCACCGTCGACTGCTCACCGGACCGAATGGTGGCTCAGGTGCGAGCGAACTTGATTTTGAGGAACGTGCAGTCGTCGTCGAGCTCACCTGTGCCAGGTGTCCGAGGCAAGCTGTCGATGAAGTCTTCGCACGTCCAGTCGCCCGAAGCGGACATTCGGCTGCAGAGTTCGAGGAATTCCTGGAAGGACCACATTCGGCCGTCCGGTAGGGACCGCTCGAATACCCCGTCGCTGTAGAGAAGCAGTTCGCTGTCGGGCTCTATGGGCAGGACCGATGCACTGAAGGCGCTGTCTGCGAACATGCCCACCGGTGCCGCCTGACTGGGAAGCAGGGTTGGTCGCCCGCCGTTAAGGAGGATCGCGGGTGGGTGGCCGCCGCCCGCATAGTGCAGCGTGGCAGTCGACATTCGGAAGACGCCGAACCAGATGGTGAAGAAGCTTCCGTCGGACAGGTTGGTGCAGAAATGGCGATTGAGTTCGGCCAGCACGTCGCCTGGCTGTGCGGCGGTGCCCTCGTGTGCGAGGTTGGCGCGCAGCATGTTCTGCACCGATGCGGCCACCAGTGCCGGCCCCACGCCGTGGCCTGCCACGTCGAGAAGGTGAACGACCAGCAGATCGTCAGTGAGCCAGAAATAGTCGAAGCAGTCGCCGCCCACCGTCCGTGCCGGCTGGTAACTGGAGCACGCCCGCACCGGGCCGGCCAGGCTCGACGGGAGAACCGATTTCACGTAGGCGGCCGCTTCGTCGAGATCGGCTTGAAGGTGTTCGGCCAGGAGGCGATTCTCCCGCGCGCTCTCGGCGAGCAACTCCCGGGACTTGACCTCGTCGTCGATATCGACGATCTGTGCGATCAGGATCTTCACCCGCCCGTTGGCGCCGCGCACGCACCCGACCGACAGGTAACCCCAGATCAGGTGCCCATCGGCATGGACGTACTGCTTTTCCATCCGGTAGGTGTCGATGCGGCCCGCCTGAATGTCGGCGATGTAGCGCAGATCGGGTTGCAGGTATTCGTCGGGGGTCAGTTCCTGCCAGGTCTTGCGCGTCAACGTTTCCGCGTCATAGCCGAAGAATCGGCACGCCGCGTCATTGACTTGAACGAAGCCGCCCTCATTGTTGAGCAGGCACATCCCGACCTTCGCGCTGTCGTTGATGGCACGCAACAGGGCCCGGTCCGCTTCTGCGGCGGCCAACAGCTTTTCCTCGCGCTGGCTCAGGTACAACACCGCCGCGCCGATGGCGACGGCACCCACCAGCGTCGAGAACACCGGCTCTGCGCCCGGGGCAATGTTGATCGCGGTGAGAACCCGTTGCGTGATCCCGACGATGATGGGAAAACTCCCGACCAGGATGAGCAGACGGATCGGGATTCCCGGATCACGGGCGGACAGCGCCCAGGCGAACGGATATTCGTCGGGTTGGGTGGCTGCGGTGGCCGTGGCGAGGAGCAGGATGCCGACCGCCGTACCCATGCCCATGCCGGTGTTCGGCCCGGTCTTCACGATAGCGATCGCGGCAAATACGTAGGCCACCACCGCAGTCCACGGCACGACCACGGACATCGTCACAAACGCGAGTCGGAGCCCACGGGCCGTTCGGCGGCGCGCCGGCGCCAGAACGACACCCAGGGCCATCAGGAGGATGGAAACAGCCGTCTGGATGCTGGGGCGCCCGGGCCACTGACTCGGCATCTCCCGGACCGTCTCGGCGAACCAGATCTGGTCAAATGACCCGGACTGGTGCCTGGTCAGATACTCGGCTACGACGACGGCGGCGGCGATGCCGACTGCAGCCCCGATTCCCCGGGCTGTGGCTATCCGAGCAGTGGAGGGACGTCCCGACTGCACGAGGATGGCCGTGCCGAGGCCGGCCAACCACAGCGCTGTCCACGGAACCGTCTGCGGCCAGTCGGGGAGGATCCGAGTCAGAACGAAGAGCCTGCTCGCCCAGCCCGACCAAGCCAGGACCGCGATGGCGACAACCAGAATCGCGGCGGCCTGACCGGTGCGAATGAAATTCCGCCTGGAGCGAAGCACGCCCGGACTGTAATTCAGGAGCGAAGGAGATGTTTCGTTTGGACGTCGATTGACACCGTGTTGCGGGCACTGCGGGATTCGCAGCGGTCAGCGACGCGGAGTCGGCTGCCGAGGCAATGAACCCGAGGCAATGAATATTGTCAGTCCCCCCCGATAGCGTGGCCGTCACGACACCGACAAGGGGGGAACCTTATGACCGACACCACCAAGACCCTGATCGCGGCTCTGCTGGACCGGTCCGGCTCGATGCAGGCGATCGCCGACGATATGCGCGGTGGGTTCGATGCGTTCATCGAGAAGCAGAAAGCCCACACCGGGACGACGTTGGTGACGCTGGCCCAGTTCGACAACGAATACGACCTCGTCTACCGGGATACGGCGGTCGAGGCCGTGCCTCCGCTGACGTTGGAACCGCGGAGCCGCACCGCGCTGCTCGACGCGATCGGCAGGTTCGTCACCGAGGTGGGTGCAGGTTTGTCTGCGCTGCCGGAAGACGACCGACCGGGCGAGGTGACCGTCCTGGTGATGACCGACGGCCTGGAGAACGCCAGCACGGAGTGGACCGTGGAGGGGGTGCGGACGCTGATCGCCCAGCAGGAGAAGGTCTATGCGTGGGACTTTGTCTTCCTCGGGGCCAATATGGATGCCGTCGAGGTCGGGCGGACGCTCGGCTTCGCCCCGGGCAAGTCGCTGACCTATGACGCCGAGGGCGATGCGGTGCACGGGGCCTGGGCCGCGGTGTCGAACTACAACGCCCGCAAGCGGTCGCCCGCGGTCGCCGGACAGCCAACGGCGTCGATAGTCTTCGATGAGGCCGAACGTCGCGGGGCGCGAAAGCGGCGCTAACCGATACCGACGGGAGGCAGGTGAGCACAGCGGGCCGTCGCGCCGCCGAACACGAACCGATCGCCCGGGTGTTGCCGATGCTGTCGGTGCCACACCTGGACCGCGAGTTCGACTACCTGGTGTCGGCGGAACAGTCCGACGACGCGCAGCCGGGCGTGCGGGTTCGGGTGCGCTTCCACGGCCG
>JAHZJY010000164.1 GCA_022600695.1 Actinomycetes bacterium
CCCCGGAAGCGCTCGACGCGGCCCAGGGCTTCATCGCGATGGATCCGCCGCGGCACACCAAGATCCGCCGACTGATGGCGGCGGCCTTCACTCCCAAACAACTGGCGCGCATCGACACCCACATCGTCGCCAACTCCCGGCGCATCGTCGACGATATCGCCGACAAGGGCGAGGTCGACTTCGTCACCGACGTGGCCGCCCTGGTTCCCATGAACAACATCTGCGACATGGTCGGCATCCCGGAGAAACACCGCCACACCATCGCCTACGAATCCCAGTTCGCCGACGGCTGGCGCGACCCGCGGCTGTTGCAGGGTGCCGATCCGTTGGCCCGGGTGTTCCAGACCATCACCACCGTCCACGCAATCGCCCATGAGCTGATCGTCGCCCGCCGCGACAAGCCCGAGAACGACCTGATGACCGCCATGGTCCAGGCCGAGGTCGACGGCGAACGACTCACCGACGACGACATCTCGTCGATCTTCGCCCTGCTGATCATCGCCGGCAACGACACCACCCGACAGTCCATCGCTCACGGGATGAAGGCTCTGACCGATTTCCCCGAGCAGCGGGCTTGGCTGATGGAGGATCTGGACGGCCGCCTGCCGATCGCAGTCGAGGAGATCATCCGCTGGGCAACCCCCATCATGACCTTCCGCCGGACCGCCGCCCACGACACCGAACTCGGCGGCCACCACATCACCGAGGGTGACAAGGTGATCATGTTCTACTCCTCGGCCAATATGGACACCGCGGTCTTCGACCACCCCGAGCAGTTGAACCTCTCCCGTTCGCCGAACAAGCACGTGGCCTTCGGCGGCGGCGGTATCCACCACTGCCTCGGCGCCCAACTGGCCCGCCGTCAGATCAACGCCACCTTCCGCGAACTGCTCACCCGGCTGCCCGATATCCACACCGTCGGCGAGCCGGAATTGGGTAACGGCAACTTCTTCCATACCGTGATGTCCATGACCGCACGGTTCACCCCCGAGACCTCGAAGACCTCAGCGCGATGAAGATCGTCGTCGACCGAAGCCTCTGTTCCTCTATCGGCCTATGCGAGGCGACCGCGCCCGACATCTTCGAGATCGGGCCCGACGGTGCGCTGCACATCATGCTCGACGACATCCCCGAGACCCGGCGGATCGATCTCGAGCAGGCCTGCGAGAACTGCCCCACCCAGGCACTCAGCATCCAGGAGTGATCAGCCCGCCCCCTCGGGCGCCAGCTGATCCACCGGCGGGAACAACGCCTGAACCGGCCGGATCCAGGCCGCGACCCGCTCCTCGGCGTTCGAGTTGGCCCCGCCGCATGCCGAGCCCTCCAGCGCGGGCCCGCCGTCGCTGACCGACAGCGCAAAACCGGTTCCGCCGGTGCAACCCTGCTCGGGTTCCTCGATGACGATGCCGTCGAGGTCGGCGATGGTGTTCGTCAGCTGTTCCCAGACCCGGGGAGGCGTCGGCGCGGTCCGATCAGCGAGCACCGTGCCATAGCTGTCGACGACGATGCGGGCGGCATTGCGGTCGACGGTGATCACAAAGCTGCGGTGGTACGGGGGCGGCACCGAGGAGTCGCGGAAGGCGTAGGTCACCGTCGCATCGGCGGGCAGGCCGGCGGCGGTCGGGGGCTGGCTCACTGGTCGCTCGCTTTCCTCGGGGCGGGCCGTGCACGCTGCCATCGACAGGATCAGCGCGGCCATCAGCACGCAGATCGGTGAGAGGCGCAGCACTCGGCGTTTCACCGCACCAGTTTCTGCTACCCGATTGGATGGGGTGGCGGTAGGTTCACTGCCCATGCGCGCCGCCAACACCCGCGAGGACCTCCAACACCGCCTCGATGAACGCAGGCGGCGCCTCACCGACTCCCGCGCACTGGGCCCGGTCGCGGCGGTCATCGCCCGATTCAAGGAGATCGATGGCGGCACCCAGGGGGTGCTGATGTCGGTGCAGCTGTTCACTGTTGTGATCCCGCTGATGATCCTCGGGTTCAGTTATTTCAGCGGGTTCGCCGAGAATGCCAGTCCCGGCACCGTCTGGATCCGCGAATTGGGCTTGGATGGGCCGACCAGCGAGAGCGTTCGCATCGCGTTCGGAGACACCGCCGGTATCCAATCGTATTGGACTCTGCTCGGGATTGCCGCGTTTCTGTTCTGGGGAATCCCGATGTCGATCATGGTGGCGGGCATGTTCGCCAAAGCCTGGGAACGCGAGCATTTCAGCACCGGACGGCGGCTGGCCCGCGGCGCCCTGTGGTTCGCGCTGTATCTGACGATGATCGTGCTGCGGGAGCGGATCGCCTACGGCGCGGACTACAGCGGCCTCACCCAACTGCTGATGTTCGTGATCTCCCTGGTGCCGGTGTGGGTGTTCTGGTCGCTGACCCCGGTGGTGCTGGTTCGCGACGGCGGCCGGGGCTTCAAATACCTTGCGCTGGCCGGACTCGCCGGGGTCGTGATCGACGGCATCATCATCCCGGTGGCGGGAAGGCTGATCTTTCCCGCGGTGATCGACGCGTGGACCGAGTTCGGCCCCATCGGCGTCGCGATGGCTTTGATGACGTGGTGCGGGGTGATCGGTACCGGGTGGGTGATCACCGCCTGCGTCGGGGCGGTGCTCTGGGAACGCACCGCCCCGACGACGACGGTCATCGAGGCCCAGACTGCCGAGGCCTGAGGACGGCGGGTCTACTCCCCCATGGCCGCTTTGCGATCCTCATCGGTGAAGCCGCCCCTGAAGAACCCGCCGGCGCGGCCGTCCGAGATAACCGCAGTGGTCAACTTGTAGGCAAGCGAATTGGTGCCGTAGTCCTTGTCGTTGTAGGTCATCGCGAACCTGGCGTCCACTCCCATCCGCCGCCCGACCCCGACGGCGTCAATATTGGCACCGAGGAAGATGAACTCCCAGCCGTAGACCTCCCGCTGCTGAGTGATCAGACGCTGCACATCGTCCCAATTCCAGTGTTGGCTGGCGTTTTCCATGCCGTCGGTCATGATCAGGCAGACCACCTGACCCGGGCGCTCATGTTCGGGCAGTGCCGAGAGTTGCTGTCCCACTTCGGTGATGAACCGTCCGGCGGCATCGAGCAGCGCCGTCATCCCGCCCGGCTCGACGGTGAACTCCGGCACCGCTTCGATATCGGTGGGCGGGTAAAGCACCTCGTAGCCGGTGTCGAACTGAGCCAGCGTCACCTGACAGTGGCCGGGATTGCCGCGCTGCTCCTCGATGAGTTCGCGCCAGCCGTCCTCGGTGGCTTCCTTGGACTGCGACATCGAACCGGAGCGGTCGAGCAGGGCGGCGATCAGGGTCTTGGCGGGATCGGTCATGGGCACCTTCCAATTGGGTCGACGAAAGCCGGCACAAGGCATGGGGAATAGACCCCCGATAGCGTTGAGAAAGCCCCCGACAGTGAATTTGCGGCCATCGAACCGGCCACAGCTGATAGCCCAATTATAGCGTCTAAGCTGGGCTTTTGCACTCGCGGCGAGCAGATTGACCGGCGTCACAACGACCGGATTCCGCCCCGTCCGAGCGGCCATCCTCTCCGCGGGGTGAACAAGGGTTTCCCGCCAGTTGAACACCTGTTGTCAGGTGGGTTCTCCCGCCTCGACCGGCCCCACGAACCGGGCACACTCCCACCATGACGCGTGCCCTCTGCGCCGCCGCCGCGGTGCTCACCCTGTCAGCATGTTCCAGCAATCCCCCGGCGCCGACCACAGCCGGCACCAACGACGGCTCGGGCACCGGCACGAGCACTGCCGCCGTGGCCGACGCGAGCGTTCCGGCCCTCGACCGGGCCGGCTGGACCGAGTCGGTCTACACGACCCTTACCGAGACGATCATCGGTTCGGCCGGGCAGGGCAAGATCGTGGTCTTCGATTTCGACAACACCACTCAGGCCCGCGATATCGGCGAGGCTGTGCTGGCACAGGTGCAGCAAGCCAAGGTCATCGACCCGGCGTCGCTGAGTCCGGCGATGTTCCCGCCGTTCACGACCTCCGGCGGCGAGCCGATGACGATCACTGAGGGCGTGTCCGACTACTACGACGCCGTCCTGGACTCCGCCGGCGACGCCGACCCCTTCCGCGAATACTCCTCCCTCCCGATGCCGGCGACGGCCTTCACCGGTCGCACCCTGGCCGACTTCCTGGCCCAGACCGCCACCGTCTACGACAACGGCGCCGGCGCCAAAGATTTGACGTCCAACGATGAGTCGACGATCCTCGGCGCCGGCCGGCCCTTCATCTACCCGCAGATGGCCGACCTGTACGGCAACCTCCGTAGCAACGGCTACGACGTCTGGGTGGTATCGGCCGGCGTCGGGTGGGCGGTGCGCTGGATGGTGCAGAATGCCGTCAACCCGGCCATCGTGGCCAAGTACGGTCCCGACGCGGCCCTGCCGATGGATCACGTCGTCGCCATCACCACCCTGCTCAAGGACCGCGAGACCGGAAAGCTGGTGTCGGACTACCAACTCACCCACCAGACGCCTGATGCCCGCTACATCAACCTGGAACCCACCCGGATGTCGCAACTGGAGATCACCGCGATTCCCGACGGTGTGGCGTCGTGGCGTGGCGGCAAGGCCGGCGCGATCGACAACATCATCACCCGCGGCGAGTTGTTCATGGTCGCCGGTGACTCGATGGGCGATGTCGAGATGCTCGCCCGGGCCACCAATCGGCTGGTGATCAGCCGGATGAACAAACCTGCTCTGGCCGAGGGCTTCGCCGACGAGATCGCCAAGGCCCCGGACGCGAACTGGATGCTGCAACCCACGATCAACTCAGCACCCGTCGGCTTCCTGGAGACCAAATGCCAGATGGCCGACAAAACCGCCGGCAACGGCGACCTGACGGCCACGACCGACAAGTCTCTCGGGGTCCTCGACGGCACCGGCCGGCTGGGTTCGTTCACCAGCTGCTGAAAATCTATCCACTGACACGAGGGAATCAACATGGTGGCCCTGGCTTTTGGCCGGACGATTGTTGCCGTGGGCGTCGCGCTGATGACGCTCACCGCATGCAGTACCCGCACCGAGAACCGACCCGCCGCAGCGGAATGCGCCCCGGAGAACCAGCGCTACTGCGCGGCCGCGGTCGGCGATCTGCTGGACGTCACCCTCGCCGACCTGCGCCCCACCCAGCCCTCGCTGGGCTACGACGAGGTCTACTACCGGTTGGGCCGCTACACCCTCGGCGAGGGCGCCGCCGATCAGTTGCCCGACCAGTGGTGCGCGACCAACGGCCAGCAGGGCCTGCAGTCGGCGACCCCCGGCGCCACGATCTCCGACCCCGCGTCGTTCACCTGCGCGGTGGCGGTCGGAGCGGAGACCGACGAGTCAAGAACCCCGATGAAGACCGTGGTCATCGGTCCTGGTGGACAGCTCTACCTCACCGACGGTCACCACACGCTGACCTCGTTCTGGGAGGCGCCCGGCGGGGGCCCTGACACTCCGGTGCGGCTGAAGGTCACCGGGAATCTGTCATCGTCGGAGCCGGAGGCGTTCTGGTCGGAGATGGTCGAGCGCGGCTGGACCTGGCTGCGCGACGCCGACGGCAACCCCGTTACCCCCGAACAACTCCCGACCAGCCTGGGCCTCAAACAGTTCGCCAATGATCAGGACCGGGGCGTGTTGTACTTCGCTCGCGACGTCGGGTACCGCCAGGACGATGCCAGCCCCGCCTTCCAGGAGTTCTACTGGGCTCAATGGCTGCGCGACCAGACCGAGCCGAATCTGCGGCCGGCCGAGGTCAACCTCAATGAGTTGGCGCCGTATCAGACGCTCGTCGGAAACGTCAGCCGGGCGATGGTCGCGCTCAGCGACACCACCGAGATCGCCAACGGCCAGGACGCGAAGAGCCTCGGCAAACTGGAGACCTTCGGGCAGAAGGCCTTCGATGCGCTGCCGGCTCCCGTCGGCTCGGAGAAGCCGGGAAAGTTGGCCTACGCGATCGCCTACAAGGCGACTCTTTGAGTCCGCAGCGGCGGTAACAGCACCGACCGGTGGTAGGGGCCCTTCGCCTATGGTTGGGCTGTGCCGATATTGCCGCCCGGACCCCACCTGCCCAAGGCGGTCCAGACCGCGCTGATGCTGCGGTACTGGCCGCGGTTCGTCAGCTGGGCGCAGCGCCGTTACGGAGATATCTTCATGCTGCGCGTCGCCGGTATGGGCACCGTCGTCTACCTGACCGATCCGGCTCATATCAAAACGGTGTTCGCCGGGGATCCGAAGGTCTTTCACGCCGGAGAGGCCAACACGGTGCTGGGCGGGCTGATCGGCGACAGTTCGGTCCTGCTACTCGACGAGGACCTGCACCGCGACCGCCGCCGTCTGATGATGGGCCCGTTCGCCCGGGACGCCGTCGCCCGCCAGCACGCGGCGATGGCCGAGATCGCCGCCGAGAACATCGCCGACTGGCCGGTGGGCGTGGACTTCCCGGTCGCTCCCAGGATGGCCGAGATCACCCTCGAGGTGATCCTGCGGACCGTTGTCGGTGCAAGCGACCCAGACCGGCTGGCCGCCCTGCGGAAGGCGATGCCGGCAATCCTGGGCCTGGGGCCGTGGGCCACCCTGGCGATCGCCAAACCCGCCCTGCAGCGCCACCTGCCGTGGCGCTACGTTCATCGGCGCATCGAGCGGGCCGACCGGCTGCTGTACGCCGAGATCGCCGACCGGCGAGCCGACCCGAACCTGGCCGAGCGCACCGACGTGCTGGCCATGCTGGTCCGCGCCGCCGATGCGGACGGCCGCCACATGACCGACCAGGAACTTCGCGACCAGCTGATGACCCTGCTGGCCGCCGGACACGACACCACCGCCACCTCGCTGTCCTGGGCCCTGGAGCGGCTGACCCGCCAGCCGGGCATTCTGGCCAAGGCCGTGGCAGCCGCCGATGCCGGCGCCAACGGCGACCCGGCCGGTGATGAGTACCTCGACGCCATCGCCAAGGAGACGTTGCGCATCCGCCCGGTCGTGTTCGACGTGGGCCGTCTGCTCACCACGCCCGTCGACATCGCCGGCTACCACCTGCCGGCCGGAGTGATGGTCGCTCCCGGCATCGGCCTGGTGCACGCCAGCCCCGCGCTGTACGAGAAGCCGGACCGCTTCGATCCGGACCGGATGATCGGCGTGACCCTGAGCCCCACCACCTGGCTGCCCTTCGGCGGCGGCAATCGGCGCTGCCTGGGCGCGACCTTCGCGATGGCCGAGATGCGGGTCGTGCTGCGCGAGGTGCTGCGCCGGGTGGAGTTGGCCACCACCACGGCGTCCGGCGAACGCCAACGGGTCCGCCACGTCATCCTCGAACCACACCGCGGCGCGGTCATCCGGCTCCGATCCCGGCGGACGGTCGGGGCCGCCGCATCACCGGCCCCTTCAGGCAGCTGCCCCGTCGTCCACATCTGAGTCGTCCCCGCCTGAGTCTTGCCATATGCCCGCGCCGACTGTGCGGATTCCGACGGCCTCTGCACGGCGCGTCGCGAACGAGACCGCACACTCGCCCGCGTGGCACGATGGCACGGTGCGCGCTTTCGCCTGCCCGGCCTGCAACGCCTTCACCCCTTTCGAATCGCACCGGTGCCCGTCCTGCGGCACAGCGCTCGGCCCCCACCTGCCGAGCCGGTCGATGGTCGACCTCGACGACGGCGAGGCCCTGATCGACGGGCGCCGCTGGCTACCGTGCACCCAGGCCCGGCCACTGGGCTGCAACTGGCTGGTCCCTGCCGACGAACAGCCCGCAGCGCGGGGACGATGCCGGTCCGACACACTGATTCGCCGCAAGCCCGCCGCCCACGACACCATCGCCCGCGGGATTGGCAGGAGTCATTCATCTCCGAATACGCCACGATGCACCCCTGGGAGGACTTCGCCGCATGCTTCGCCCACTACCTTCACATCACCGACACCCTCGACACCACCCGCGAGGCGGGCATGGTCCTGCACGCCGACCGGGTGCGCTTCGTCGCGCCGCAGGACATCACGCCGATGGCGTCCTACGCCGACGCCGCGGTCGACCGGTTGCTGTCCGATTGGCAATGGATCTCGCTGTTCTTCAACCGGGTCAACATGGCGATGGGTAAGAGCCCGTTGTACCCGTTCGAGATCAGCAAGACCGTTGCGGACAAATTGAGATTCGTGCATAGGGTGGTAACGGAGGTATCGCAATGAGCCGGGAGTACGGACGGCTTATCAGTGGCTGTGCAGCCCAAGCGCTGCGGAGGAGGTCATCGTGACGCTGCGCGTCGTCGTCGGCTATGACGGTTCACCGGCGGCTGCTGCCGCCATCGATGCGGGCGCCCTGCTGTTTCCCGGGGCACACGGATGGATCACCTATCTTTGGGTCCCCCCGTTCGCCAGTGAGCATGTCCGCAAACGGCTGTGGGAGCAGGCACGCAATATCGACGATCTGATCGCCGCGGAGGATCGGGAAGGCCACCGTGAGGCCGAGCGGATCACCGCGATGGGGGTGATCCTGGCCGGTGCCGCCGGGTGGGCCGCCGAGCCGTTGCTGGAACGCACCTACGCCGCCGAGGGAACCGCGATTGCGCAGACCGCGGAGAAGGTGGACGCCGACCTGGTGATGGTGGCGGCCCGCGGACTCGGCGGCACCGACGCGGTGCTGGGCAGCGTGTCGGACATGGTGGTGCACTACTGTTCACGCCCGGTTCTGGTTGTCCCGCACCCGCTGCTGTCCGCCGAATACGATGTCCTCGCCGACGGACCGGTCGTCGTCGGCTGGGACGGCTCGGCCGGCGCCCAGAGCGCCCTGGACACCGCCGGCCGGCTCTTTTCCGGGCGGCCGATCATCGCGGTGTCCGTCGACGATGACAGTGAGGCCGCCGCGCCCGCCGGGGCCGCGCCGGACGGTCCGCTCACCCACATCCGGATCGGCCGGGGTCGCGGCCGTCAGGCCCGGGCAACGGCCAGTGCGGTTGTCGCCGCCGCCGACGACCGGGGCGCGGCGCTGGTGATCGTCGGGTCGCGGGGCCGGTCCGCGGTCCGGGAGATCATCCTGGGCAGTGTCGCGATGGGCACGCTGCACCAGAGCCACCGGCCGGTCATGGTGGTGCCGAACCGGTTCCAGCCACCGGAAGAGCGCTGACCGGAGAGTCCCCGGCGTGCTTCACCGCATCGTATCGTCACCATTGTCGCGGCCGGCGTCACCGCTGAGGACGTCCCGCAGGCTGGCCGAGGTGGCATCGGCGGCATCCGAAAACGGCTCCAGCACAACGGTCGCCCCCGCAGCACGTAGTTGCTCGGCGTCGCGACGGGTGTGGGCCGTCAGCACGATGGCGCCCGCGAAGTGACGTTGCCGCAAACCGTCCAGCAGGGCCAGGTTGATCGGCAGCACCGGAATGGCGCTCACCACGTAGACGGCTCGTTCCAACGGCAGCGCTTCGAGCAGGTGAATGTCTTCCGCGCTGCCGTACATCGTGGTCAAGGAGTCGCCACCGTACGCTTTGACCACGTAGGGATCGAAATCGACGGCCAGAACCCGGTGGCCGGCCGCGGTCAGCCGTTCAGCAAGGTGACTGCCGAATCGACCGAGTCCGAAGAGGATGGTGTCGACTTCACCCTCGGCGGTGAACAATTCGGGCACCCGCACGTCATGTCGCTCGAAAGCCAGCAGCGCGCGCTTCAAGCGATCGTAGAGTTGGTGCGAGTACAGGATCATGTACGTCGACACACCGATGGTGATCAGTCCGACGACCGTGATCAGGCTGACCGTCGCGCTCGTGATGTGCCCCAGGCTGAACCCCAGCGCGACAAGAATGAGCGAGAATTCGGATATCTGGGCGACGGTGAGCCCGGCGAGGAA
>JAHZJY010000165.1 GCA_022600695.1 Actinomycetes bacterium
AGTCCGTCGTCGCCGTTCGGGGCCGTGACCTCATTGGCTGCCGCGAGGGCCTCGGGATGGGCGTTACCCATCGCGACTCCGTGACCGGCCCAGAGCAGCATCGGGACATCGTTTGGCATGTCACCGAACGCAACGACGTCCTCGGGGCTGATCTCCCACGGCCGCGCGACTTCTTCGAGGCCGACCGCCTTGCTGATCCCGATCGTGCTGATCTCGACCAGTCCGTCATTGGTCGAATAGGTGATGTCCCCCAGCACGCCGATATGCCGGTTCAGAACCGCGGCGAGTTCCGCGCTGGCCATCCCGGGCCGGCGCACCAGCAGTTTGATCGCCGGGGCGCTCAACAGGTCGTCATGGGACACCTCGGTGTTGTCCGGATTGAGCCAGGCGTGCTCGTAGCCGGGCGCGCTGACGAACTGCGGTGTCGCGGTGTCGTGGGCGCTGCTCCCGATCCGCTCGGCGGCCAGTCCGGCCCCCGGCACCACCCGTGCGGCGATCTCGGCGAGTTCGGTCAGCACATCCACCGACAACGTCCGGGCCGAGACCACCCGGTCGGTGGCCGGGTCGTAGACGACCGCTCCGTTGGCGCACACCGCCATCGGAGCGAAGCCCAGTGCGTCGACCACCGGCGGGATCCACCGCGGCGGCCGCCCGGTGGCCAGCACGAACCGCACACCCGCTTCGACGGCGGCACGGACCGCCTGCCGGGTGCGCGCCGAGACCTGCTCGTCGGGGGTCAGCAGGGTGCCGTCGACATCGCTGGCGATCAGCGTGGGCAGCATCAGAAACGCCCGGCGTGGCGCCGCGCCCGCTCGGCCAGTTCCGCCTCATCACGGCGCCCGGCCTCCTCCGGCGTGGGCGCGCCGCCGCCCAGTCGCCGCGGAACCCAGTGCGCGCCGGCCGGGTGCGGGTACTGCTCCTGGACCTGATGCAGATCGGCAGTCATCACCCGGCGAAGCGCAGCGTCCAAGTCCGCCACGGTACCGTTCGGCTGCAGCGGTTCTCCGACCCGGACAGTGATGGGGATCTTTTTGCGGCCCAGGCATTTCGGGTGATCCTTGGTCCACATCCGGTGGGCCCCCCAGATGATCATCGGGACGATCGGCACCTGCGCCTCCAGCGCCATGCGCACCGCCCCGCTCTTGAACTCTTTGAGCTCGAAGCTTCGGCTGATGGTGGCCTCGGGGTACACCCCCACCAACTCCCCCGCCCGCAGCCGGTCGACCGCCTCGGCGTAGGCGCCGGACCCGGCCCGGCGGTCCACCGGAATACATCGGGTGTGTCGAATGATCCAGTCGACGACTCCGACCTGCATCATCTCCGCCTTGAGGAGGTGCCTGATCCGCCGCCGCCGACGGCGGCCGGCCAGCCCGGCGGGCAGATAGTCGATATAGCTGATGTGGTTCATCGCGATCACCGCGCCGCCGTCCCGGGGTAGGTTCTCCAGCCCCTGGTAGGTGATTCTGGTACCCAGAGCGCGGGCGGCACCCGCCGCCGCGAGCTCGATACCGCGGTAGACCGGTTCCATCTACCCCGCTCCACCACCCCGCCGCTCCCGCTTGGCCGCGCGTTCAGCCAGCTCGGCGGCTTCCAGTTCGGCGGCCCGCGCCGGTGTCGGCGCCCCGCCTCCGAGGTGGTGCGGAACCCAGAACTCACCGTGTGGATACGGCCCGTAGTCCTGCTGTACCCGTTCGAGCAGATGCTGCATCCGCGAGCGCAGCAGCGCGGTCAATTCGGTGGGCGGCAGGGTGGGCTGGATGGGCTCACCGACCGCAATGGCGATCGGCACCTTGGGACGCCACATCTTCTTCGGATGATCCTTGGTCCAGATTCGCTGGGCGCCCCAGACGATATGCGGGATGATCGGTACGTCGGCGGCGATCGCCATCCGCGCCGCACCCGACTTGAATTCCTTGAGTTCGAAACTGCGACTGATGGTCGCCTCGGGGTAAACCCCGACCAGTTCACCGTCTTTCAACGCCAATACCGCAGCGTCGAAGGAGGCCGCACCGCTGGTCCGGTCGACCGGTATGTGACGCAGCCTGCGCATGACCGGGCCGGTGACCTTGTGGTCGAACACCTCCTGCTTGGCCATGAACCGCACCAGTCGGCGCGGCCGCAGCCGGTAGAACGGCAGGCCGGCAAAGGTGAAGTCCAGGTAACCGGTGTGGTTGATCGCCACCACGGCCCCGCCGGTGGCCGGCAGGTTATCCATCCCGGTGATGGTGAATCGCAGACCTTGAGTTCGCCAGAGCAGCCGAACACCCGCGATGACAGTTCCGTATGCCGGCTCCACAGGGGTCAGCCTACCCGCGGAACGGCTAGGATCAGGAGCGGCTAAGTCAGCATCGGGAAAGGGGATCCGTGCAGGTCACCAGCATCGGACACGCAGGGTTTCGGATCGACACGCAGGCGGGCAGCGTGTTGTGCGACCCATGGGTCAACCCAGCGTACTTCGGTTCGTGGTTCGTCTTCCCCGATAACAGCGGCCTGGACTGGGACACCCTCGGTGACTGCGACTACCTCTATATCTCTCATCTACACAAGGACCACTTCGATCCGAGGCTGCTCGCCGACCACGTCAGCAAGGACGCCGTCGTGCTGCTGCCGGACTTCCCGGTGCCCGACCTCAAACGCGGGCTCGAAGCGCTCGGATTCACCCGATTCCTCGAGACCACCGACTCGGTTAAGCACCGGGTCAGCGGCCCCAAAGGTGAGCTCGAGGTGATGATCATCGCGCTGCGGGCACCGGCCGACGGGCCGATCGGCGACTCCGGCATCGTCATCTCCGACGGCGCCACCACGGTGTTCAACATGAACGACTCCCGGCCGCTGGGCCTGGACGCGCTCTCGGAGTTCGGGCGCATCGACGTCCACATGCCGCAGTACTCGGGCGCGATCTGGTATCCGATGGTCTACGACATGCCCGGGCGCGCCAAGGAGGCCTTCGCCACCCAGAAGCGCCAGCGCGGGATGGACCGGGCACGGCAGTTCATCGCCGACGTCGGGGCCACCTGGGTGATCCCGTCCGCCGGGCCGCCATGTTTCCTGGATCCGCAACTTCGGTATCTCAACGACGACCACGCCGACCCCGCCAACATCTTCCCCGACCAGATGGTCTTCCTGGAGCAGATGCGGAACCACGGCAACGAGGGCGGTCTGCTGATGATCCCGGGCTCGGTGGCCGAATTCACCGGCCCGCACCTACATTCGCTGACCCATCCGATACCGGACGACGAGGTGGAGATCATCTTCACGACGGGGAAGGCGGACTACATCGCCGCCTACGCCGAGCGGATGGCCCCGGTACTGGCCGCCGAGAAGGCCTCCTGGGCACCCGCCGGGGGTGTCCGGCTGCTGGAACCACTGCGCGAGCGCTTCGAGCCGATCATGCTGGCAAGCGACCAAATCTGCGATGGCATCGGCTATCCGGTGGAACTCAAGATGGGACCGGAGACCGTCGTCCTGGACTTCCCGAAACGCACTGTCCGCGAACCCGTCCCGGATGAAAAGTTCCGCTACGGCTTCGAGATGGCACCGGAACTGGTGCGCACCGTGCTGCGGGATAACGAACCGGACTGGGTCAACACCATCTTTCTTTCCACCCGGTTCCGGGCCTGGCGGGTCGGCGGCTACAACGAATACCTGTACACCTTCTTCAAATGTCTCACCGACGAGCGCATCGCCTACGCCGACGGGTGGTTCGCCGAAGCCCATGACGACACATCGACGGTCACCCTGGACGGGTGGGAGGTCCAGCGCCGATGTCCGCATCTGAAAGCCGACCTGTCCAGGTTCGGCGTGGTCGAGGGTACGACGCTGACCTGTAACCTGCACGGCTGGTCATGGGACCTCAAGACCGGCCGGTGCCTGACCAGTCGGGGCCACGAACTGCGCTGCTCCAAACAGCCATGACCAGTCCGCCGCGACAACACTATGACGACGGAATGGTTCAACTCGACCGGCGCGCGTTGACGCTGCGGCGTTACCATTTTCCCTCCGGTACGTCGAAAGTGATTCCGCTGCAGTCGATCCGCGGATACCAGGCCGAACCGCTCGGCCTGTGGATGCAACGGTTCCGGATCTGGGGGAGCTCGGATTTGCGCCGTTGGTTGCCGCTGGACATGAGCCGGCCGTTGCGCTCCACACTGGTGACCCTGGATATGCCGGGCAACTGGCCCAGCCCGGCGTTCACCCCGCGGGATCCGGACAGCTTCCTGGCCCTATTCGACGGGTTGCTGCAGCGTTAGCGTGGACACCCA
>JAHZJY010000166.1 GCA_022600695.1 Actinomycetes bacterium
GTCGCCGTTGACGTGGAAGATCGGCGAGCCGACCATCTTCGCGACATCGGTGCAGTACTCCGCCGACCGGGAGTACTCCGGCGCGGTGGTGAACCCGATCTGGTTGTTGACCACGATGTGGATGGTGCCGCCGGTGCGGTAGCCCTTGAGCAGGGCCAGGTTCAGCGTCTCGGCCACAACGCCCTGCCCGGCAAACGCGGCATCGCCGTGCAACATCATCGGAACGACGGTGAACTCCCGCGGCTGGCCGTCGGCGTCGTCCCCGTCGATCAGGTCCTGTTTGGCCCGAACCAGGCCTTCGAGCACCGGATCGACGGCTTCCAGGTGGGACGGGTTGGCCACCAGTGACACCGCGATATCGTTCTCGCCGAACATCTGGATGTAGTTGCCACTGGCGCCGAGGTGGTACTTCACGTCTCCGGATCCGTGCGCCTGCGACGGGTTCAGGTTGCCCTCGAACTCGCTGAAGATCTGCGAGTACGGCTTGCCGACGATATTGGCGAGCACGTTCAGTCGGCCGCGGTGCGGCATCCCGATCACCACTTCGTCGAGACCGTGTTCGGCACACTGGTCGATCGCCGCATCCATCATCGGTATGACCGACTCCGCGCCTTCCAGCGAAAACCGTTTCTGACCGACGTATTTGGTCTGCAGGAAGGTCTCGAACGCTTCGGCGGCATTGAGTTTGTTCAGGATGTATTTCTGATGTGCGACGGGAGGTTTGTCGTGACGAACCTCGACGCGTTCCTCCAGCCAGTGCTGCTGTTCGGGCTCGAGGATGTGGGTGTACTCCACCCCGACGTGCCGGCAGTAGGCGTCGCGCAGCACGGAGAGCACGTCACGCAGCTTCCGGTACTGCTTACCGGCGAAGCCGTCGACTTTGAACTCACGGTCGAGATCCCACAGCGTCAGACCGTGCGTCAGCACATCGAGATCGGGGTGCATGCGGAACCGGTTCTTGTCCAGTCGCAGTGGGTCGATATCTGCCATCAGGTGCCCGCGGTTGCGGTAGGCCGCGATCAGCTCGAGCACCCGCGCGTTCTTGTCGACGATCGAATCCGGGTTGTCAGTGCGCCAGCGCACCGGTTCGTAGGGGATGCCGAGGTCGAAGAAGATCTGGTCCCAGAAGTCGTCGTCGAGCAGCAGGTGGTGGATGGTGCGCAGGAAGTCGCCGGACTCCGCGCCCTGGATGATCCGATGGTCGTAGGTCGAGGTGAGGGTGATGAGCTTGCCGACCCCCAGTTCGGCGATCCGCTCCTCGCTGGCACCCTGGAACTCGGCCGGGTACTCCATGGCGCCGACGCCGATGATGGCGCCCTGCCCGGTCATCAACCGGGGGACCGAGTGAACGGTTCCGATGGTGCCGGGATTGGTCAGCGAGATCGTCACCCCGGCGAAGTCCTCAGCGGTGAGCTTGCCGTCCCGGGCCCGACGCACGATGTCCTCGTAGGCCGCGACGAACTCGGCGAACTGCATGGTGTCGCAGCCCTTGATGGCGGCGACCACCAGGGAGCGCTTACCGCCTTTGCCGGGCAGGTCGATCGCCAGGCCGAGATTGGTGTTCGCCGGTGTGACGACGTTCGGCTTGCCGTCGATCTCGGCGAAGTGCCGGTTCATATTCGGGAACTTCTCGATGGCCGTGACGATGGCGTACCCGAGCAGGTGAGTGAAGGAGATCTTGCCGCCGCGGGTGCGATTGAGGTGGTTATTGATGACCACCCGGTTGTCGATCATCAGCGTTGCGGGAATGGCCCGCACGCTGGTGGCGGTCGGAATCTGCAGCGAGGCGTTCATATTCCGCACCACTGCGGCGGACGCACCGCGCAATACCTGACTCTCCGGCCCGGTGTCCTCGGCGGCCGGTGCCGGGGCCGCTGTTGCCGGGGCGGCAACAGGGGCGGGGATGGGGGCGGCCGGAGTCGCTGCGGCCGGTGCGGATGCCGAGGCGGGTGCCGGCGGTGGAACGGTTGCCGTTGCCGCCGCGGGTGTGGCCGGCGAATGGCTCGCCGCCTGCCGGTGGTCGGCAGCGGCGGCCTGGGCGGTCGTCGGATCGGGGTGGTAGTCGACGAGGAACTCGTGCCAACTGGGGTCCACCGAGGAGGGGTCGTCGCGGAACTTGCGGTACATCTCCTCGACCAGCCATTCGTTCTGGCCGAAGGGTGAACTCGTACTGCTCACGGAGTTACTCGCCTCGATTCTGTGCCCTCGGTACGCCCGGCACTGAAAGGCTATCTCGTCGGGGGTGATCCCGAAGCGGGTCAGGCACTCAACCCGGGAGTGTGGACCCGAAAGACGCCTACTGGGCGCCCTCGATGGCGGCCGGGCCGTCGTCGAGGGCGGGCAGCAGATGCAGGTTGACCGGCCAACGGTCCGGTGCCGGGCCGAACGCCTTACGGGCGTTGCTGACGATCTTCTTGCCCATCAGCCGGTTGCCGCCACCGCCGACGGCTGCCCCGATGCCGACCGGCAACATCTTGCCGAATGCCATGGCGGTGCGTTTAACCGTGTATTTCTTCACGAAATAATGCATCAGCTTGGTATTCAGCTGCGAGACCAGAGGCAGTGGCAGCAGTTCGGCCTCGGATAGCCAGGCGCCGCTGGTGCGGCCGGGCCCCAGCAGATCCCGCACGGCGCCTTTACTGTCGTCCTCGCCGACCAGGACGCTGAGTACCAGTGTGCGGCGCCGCTCGCGCTGTTCGACGGGGATGCCGTGCGCATCGGCGACCGCCAGCACGAATGCAGCGGTGGCTTCCAGGAACACCACCGTTTCTCCGGCCACGGCGGATAGCGCGGCAAGGGTGCCGATACCTGGGAAGGCGGCCGCCGAGCCGACGGCGGCGCCGCTGGCCATCACCGCGGCCAGATAGTGTTTCTCCAGTTTGGTGACGATCTGAGCCGGGGTGGCGTCGGGGTTCGAGCGCCGCAGCCGTGCCACGTAGGCCTGAACCGCCGGTGCCTGCAGCCTGGTGCTGGATTCAAGCACATGGGACAGCACCTTCGCCGACACGCCGGCATCGCCGGGGCGGGCCGGCGACTGCTCCAGTTGCTGCGACTTCCGTCGGCGAAGCCTCATGGTGTGTCTCCCTCTGGGCCCGGTCCCGGGGGCCCGAGCCGGGCCGGGGTTGGCAGGCTAACGAACGGCACCCGCGCCGAGTGCCCGGCTCACCGGGCGGCGCTATCGGGGTAGCGCAGCACCGCGCCGATACCGTCGGCGGGATTGAGCCGTTCGTCGGTGCGGATCATGGCCGCGCCGGTGCTGACGGCGAGCAGGGGCAGCGCCTCATCGGCGCGCAGCACCCGGTCGGGTGAGCCGCCCAGCGCCGAGACGGTGTCGGCATCGACCCCGATCAACGCCAGCCGGTCGTGATCCGCCACCACGGCGGCGTCGCCGAGGTCACCGATGATCAGGGTCTCGACCGCACCGTCACGCAGCGCGGCCGTCACGGCAGACAGGCCTGCGACCGCCAGACCGGAGCCGTGGCCGGCAGCGAACCGTTGGGCGGCATCGTCGATCGCTGCCAGTCGGCGCCTCAGGAATTCCTGGCCGATCTCATGGTGCACCTCGGCCTCGTCGGTGCCGGCGGTGCGCCCGCCGCCCCGCAACTGCACCGCTTTGTCGGCCACCCGTTCCGGGAGCTGGGCCACCAGTTCGGCACGGGCATCCGTTTCGCCGGTGATGAACACGATGTCGGCACCGGTCTCGTCGGCCAGGTGGCTGAGCCGGTCGGCCACCTCCCGGATGTTCTTGCGGACCGCTTCCGCGACCCGGCCCTGCGGGCCACCCCGGCCGGTACCGGCCACCGACTCCGCGTCGGCCCGGGTGCCGGAGAGATGCACTGAGATGTCGGCACCGGTGTGGTCGACGGCCACCAGCAGGTACGAGGTGTGCAGCATCCCGTGCTCGACGACGGGGGTCAGGTAGGGCAGCTCGGAGACCCGCAGCACGGTCGCTGTCGGCGGCCGGATCAGATGCTCGTCGAGCACGATCGTGGTGCCACCGGCGATCATCCCCCGACCGCTGCGGCCCACCGGCGGCCGGGCGGATCGCACGGCCGTCTCGATGGCGGCGATGACGGCCCCGTCGACGGCCTGCTCCTCAAGATGCTTGCGGACGTCGCGCAACCGGGCGTCGAGTTGGGCGGCCGCGTCGGCGGTGTCGTGCGAGTCGTCGAAGTAGATGGAGACGAAAGGACCGGTGGCGTCGACCAATCCTCGAAAACGGTCCGCGTGCATGAATTCCCCGGTGTCTGTTCGCGTTTTAAACCTTCGGCCGGAATAAATGTAGTGGGTACGACCCCGCGGGTACCGCCTGGGTGTGTGCTGGCAGCATCGACCACATGAGCGCGGGGGAGCGGCCGACGAACCCGTGGAACACGCTGTGGGCCATGCTGGTCGGTTTCTTCGTGATCCTGGTCGACTCGACCATCGTCGCGGTGGCCAACCCCAGCATCATGGCGGCGCTGAACATCACCGACTACGACATCATCATTTGGGTTACCAGCGCCTACCTGCTGGCTTACGCGGTGCCACTGCTGTTGGCCGGCCGGCTCGGCGACCGGTACGGCCCGAAGAACCTCTACATCGCGGGTCTCGTCGTCTTCACCGCTGCGTCACTGTGGTGTGGGTTATCCGGTTCGGTCGGCATGCTGATCGCGGCGCGGGTGGTGCAGGGTTTCGGCGCGGCACTGCTGACCCCGCAGACGCTGTCCACGATCACCCGTATCTTCCCGCCGGATCGCCGCGGTGTGGCGCTGAGCGTGTGGGGTGCCACCGCCGGGGTCGCCACGCTCCTGGGCCCACTGGCCGGCGGTGTGCTGGTGGATCGCCTCGGTTGGGAGTGGATCTTCTTCGTCAACGTCCCGATCGGCGTCATCGGCGTGGTCCTGGCGATTTGGCTGATCCCGGCGCTGGAAACCCACAATCATCGCTTCGATGTCATCGGTTTGCTGCTCTCCGGTATCGGTTTGTTCCTCATCGTGTTCGGACTGCAGGAGGGGCAGACGCATGAC
Source organism: Actinomycetes bacterium (assembly GCA_022600695.1). Lineage (GTDB taxonomy): Bacteria > Actinomycetota > Actinomycetes > Mycobacteriales > Mycobacteriaceae > Mycobacterium. The sequence continues at coordinate 5,010 of JAHZJY010000166.1, forward strand.
TGGCAGGCGTGGGTTTGGGCGTCGATCGCCGGCGGTGTGGTGTGTATGGCGGTATTCGTCTACTGGCAGGCGATCAACCCGCGCGAACCCCTGATCCCGCTGGAGATCTTCACCGACCGTAACTTCAGCCTCGCCAACGTCGGCATCGCCGTCATCGGATTCGCCGTGACCGCGATGATCCTGCCGGTGATGTTCTACGCCCAGACCGTCTGCGGGCTCACCCCCACCCGGGCGGCACTGCTGACCGCTCCGATGGCCGTCGCCACCGGGGTGCTGGCACCGTTCGTCGGCAGGCTCGTCGACCGGGCCCACCCCCGGCCGATCATCGGCTTCGGGTTCGCGATGCTGGCGATCGCGCTGTTGTGGCTGTCGGTGGAGATGACTCCGAGCACCCCGATGTGGCGGCTGTTGCTGCCGATGGCGGCGATGGGGACCGGGATGGCCTTCATCTGGTCCCCGCTGGGCGCCACCGCCACCCGCAATCTTCCCGGTCGGTTGGCCGGAGCGGGATCGGGTGTCTATAACACCACCCGTCAGATCGGATCGGTGCTGGGCAGTGCGAGTATGGCCGCCTTCATGTCCGCCCGGATCGCCGCTGAGATGCCCGGCCCCGACCCGCGTGCGGAATCGGACGTCCTGAAGCTGCCGCCGAGTCTGCGGGAACCGTTCGCCGCCGCGATGTCGGAGTCGGTTCTACTTCCGGCGTTGGTCGCGCTGTTCGGTGTTCTGGCCGCGTTCTTCCTGCTGGGCAGTTCGCGATCTGGCGACCCAGGATCAAAGACCCCAGGATCAAAGACCCCAGGATCGAAGACCCCAGGATCGAAGACTTTGTGGCACAGCGTCAGTCGAACAGCACCGCCGGGTTGAGATAGCCGGTCGGGTCCAGGGCGGTCTTGATGGTCCGCATGGCGGCGATATCGCCGGGTTGTCGTGACATGGCGAGATAGCCGCGTTTTCGGCTGCCGACGCCGTGTTCGGAACTGACGTTGCCACCGTGGGCCGCGATGAGTTCCATCATCGCGGTGTAGATCCGGGATTCCTCGCCGGTGTCGCAGCGCAGCACATTCAGGTGCAGGTTACCCTCGCCGACATGTCCGAACAGGATCGGGACGGCGTCGCATGCAGTGCGGGCGAGGAGTGCTTCGGCATCGGCGGCGAAGGCTGATATCGACGAAAGTGGAAGCGCAACATCAAATTTCAGAGGTGGTCCGAAAAGTCCCACCACATCGGACATCGATTCGCGCACGGCCCACAGTCGCTGTTGGCCGACGATGTCGACGCTCACCGCCGGCTGATCGCGCAGCGGCAGAACGCCGAGGGCATCGGCGAGCCGCTCGGTGGGGTCGGTATCGGAGGCGAGTTCGATCAGCAGCATCCAATCGCCCGGCACCGGGGTCGGCAGGCCGAGGTGGCCGGCGGCCAGCGCAGCGGCGCGGCCGTCGATCAGTTCCAGCGCGGCGACGGTCTCGAGGTCGCGAAGCATACGACCGGCTGACACCAGGTCCCCGAGGTCATCGAACCCGCACACGGCGGTAACCCGTTGAGCGGGAACCGGATACAGGCGCAGGTCCACGTCGGTGATCACCCCGAGCGTCCCCTCCGCGCCGATGAACAGCGCCGGGAGATCGTATCCGGTGTTATCCGAGCGGACCTCGGAGTGCCGCCGCACCGCGGACCCGTCCGGCAGCACGATCTCCAACCCGAGGATCTGCTGGGCCATGGCGCCGTACCGGACGGTGCGCAGTCCACCCGCATTGGTGGCGGCCATGCCGCCGACGGTGGCCGACTCGCGGGCGGCAAGGTCGACCCCCACCAGTAGCCCGGCGTCCGCCGCGGCGCGTTGCGCTCTCGCCAGTGGCACCCCCGCGCCCACCCGGATCCGCCGGTCGAGGCGGTCGACCTCGCCCATCCCGGTCAATCGCTCGGTGGACAGCAGCACATCGTCGTGTTCGGGCACGGTGCCGGCCACCAGCGAGGTGCGGCCGCCCTGGATCGTCACCGCCACGCCGCTGTCGCGGCACGCCGTCAGCACCGCGCCCACCTCGGCGGGGTCGGCCGGGCGGACCAACGCGGAAGCCCGGCCCCGGTAGCGGCCGGTCCAGTCGAGGCCGCGGGTCGCGAGCACCTCCGCGTCGGTACTGACGTGGCTATCTCCCACGATGGTCCGCAACCGTCCCACCAGGGCGGTCGTCGCGTTGTTCGTCACGGCTTGGCGGACAGAAAAAGGAATGTCCCGAACAGCACCAGATGGACCAGGCCCTGCAGTGCCAGGGCGCGGCCCTGTGCCAGGGTCAGCACCGAGACGATCACCGTTAGGGTCAGCAGCACGATCTGGGTCGGTTCCAGGCCCAGGGTCAACGGACCGGACAACCAGATCATCGCGACCGCCAGGGTGGGGATGGTCAGGCCGATCGCGGCCATCGCCGAGCCGTAGGCCAGGTTCAGGCTGGTCTGTACCCGGTCGCGTCTGGCGTTGTTCAGCGCCGCGATGCTCTCCGGGGCGAGCACCACCAGGGCGATCACGACACCGATCACCGGATAGGGCAGACCAAGCCCGGTGACGACGCTCTCGATGGTGGGGGAGAGCAGCTTGGCCAGGCCCACCACCGCGACCAGGGCGACCAGCAGCAGGGCGAGGCTGAGCCGGGTCTCACGTTGAGACGGCGGTGCGGCGTGGCCTCCGCCGTCCTCGTCGAGGACGCCGGTGACATGTCCGTCGTTGTCGCTTGCGACCGGGACGAAGAAGTCGCGGTGTCGGACGGTCTGGGTGAACACGAAGCCGCTGTACAACGTCAGCGATGCGACCGCGGCGTACGCCAGCTGTGTGGTGGTGTAGTTCAGGCCCGCTTCGCTGACGGTGAATCCGGGCAGCACCAGACACAGTCCCGCCAAGGTGACGACGGTGGCCAGCGCCGACCCCGAACCGGAGGCGTTGAACGACACCAGGCGGTGCCTCAGCGCGCCGGCGAGCAGGCTCAGACCGACGATGCCGTTCAGGGTGATCATGACGGCGGCGAACACGGTGTCGCGCGCGATGGTGGCGGCAACCGGGCCGCCGCCCACCATCAGCATCACGATCAGGCCGACCTCGATCACGGTGATCGACACCGCCAGCACCAGGGAGCCGAAGGGTTCCCCGACGCGGTGCGCCACCACCTCGGCGTGGTGGACCGCGGCGAGCACCGCCGCGACCAGCAGGACCCCGATCGAGACAAGTGCCGCCGTATTGTTCTGCCGGGTCCAGGTGACGATCAGGACCAGCATCGCCAGCAGCGGTGCGAGCACCGTCCACTGCAGTGGTCCGTCGCGGGCCGTCGCGTTCATTTACCCGACCCTAACGCCCGCGGGTTCAGCCGGTATTGCCGATCAGTTCGACGCCGCCGCCGTTCCAACGGAACCGGACCACACTTTGCAGTCCCGTGCCGCCGGCGAAGGTCAGCGCGACGGTGTCGCCGGTGCTCTGGGTGGAGTCGATCCCGTTGAACCCGTAAGTGTCCGGCACCCCGGTGGGGATGTAGTTGCCCAGGTGGAACAACACCGCCCGGGTATTGGGGTTGGCGGAGTTGGTGTTGGCCCGCACGATGATCGCCGACAGCTGAGCGCACTCGTTGTAGTTGCCGGCCACCGGTGCGGGGTTCCAGCCCTGCCGGCTGCGCGGGTCGCGAGGCAACTCCGAGACTGCCTCGGCGATCGCCGGTGCGGCCAGGTTCACCGCGCAGGGGTCCGGGGCCGGGGGGTCGGGCGGAGGGGGCGGCTCGGCCGGCGCGGCAGCGGTCTCCGGCGCGGTCGCGCTGGTGGTCGCCGGCAGCGGCGTCTTGGACACCGTGGAGTCGCCCGAGCTGCAGGCCGCCAGCGCGGCAACCACCGCAAGGCCCACCGCCGCAGTCCTCACCCGATCCCACAACATGACGGCACGGTACCGTCAGCAACCCCGAGGAACCGGGAACAACGCGCACAGGCACTACACTCACTGGGCGATGACAACCCTTGACCCGCCGGCAAATACCTTCGCCGAACTGCAGATTCATCCGGCCGTGCTGAAGGCGGTCGCCGATGTGGGTTACGAGTCCCCGTCGGCGATCCAGGCCGCCACCATCCCCGCACTGATGGCCGGCTCGGACGTCGTCGGTCTGGCCCAGACCGGAACCGGCAAGACCGCCGCGTTCGCCATCCCGATCCTGTCCCGCATCGACACCGCCAGCAACCAGACCCAGGCGCTGGTGCTGGCACCGACCAGGGAGTTGGCGCTGCAGGTGGCCGAGGCCTTCAGCCGCTACGCCGCCCACCTGCCGAAGATCACGGTGCTGCCGATCTATGGCGGTCAGTCCTACACGGTGCAGTTGGCCGGCCTGCGCCGCGGTGCCCAGGTTGTCGTCGGTACGCCCGGCCGGGTGATCGACCACCTGGAACGTGGCACGCTGGACCTTTCGCGCCTGGATTACCTGGTGCTCGATGAGGCCGACGAGATGCTGCAGATGGGCTTCGCCGAGGACGTCGAACGCATCCTCGCCGACACCCCCGAATACAAGCAGGTGGCGCTGTTCTCGGCCACCATGCCGCCGGCGATCCGCAAGATCACCACCAAGTACCTGCACGATGCGGTGGAAGTGGCGGTCA
>JAHZJY010000167.1 GCA_022600695.1 Actinomycetes bacterium
GGGAAGCCACGGGCGGCGAGTACGGCGGCGGTGGCGGCGCCGATACCTGATGAGGCGCCGGCGATCAGCGTCGGCCGCCGTGCCGGGTGCGGGTCGAAACGGGGCATCAGGCCGTCCTCCCCGCGGTAGGCGTGACATCGATGGGAAGCGAGGCGAAGCCGCGCACGTTGCTGGAATGCACCCGTACGGCACCGGTCTCATCGACGCGATAGCCGGTGATCCGTTCCAGCAGTGCGGTCAATGCGACCCGGGCTTCCATCCGGGCCAGGTGAGCGCCCAGGCAGAAATGCGCGCCACTGCCGAAACTCAGCAGCTTCGAGCCGATCTCGCGGCCTATCCGGTATTCGTCGGGGTCGTCGAACACCCGCTGATCGCGGTTCGCCGCACCGGGTGCCAGCAGGACGGTGTCGCCCGCGCTCAGGGTGGTGCCGTGAAACTCGACGTCCTGGGCGACGACCCGGGCGAGAAGCTGGCTGGAGGTGTCGTAGCGAAGCGTCTCCTCAACCCACAGCGGAATCCGGCTGTGGTCGGCGTAGACCCCGGTCAGCTGATCTGGGAACCTGGCTCCCCAGTAGATGGCGTTGCCCAGCAGTTTGGTGGTGGTCTCGTTCCCGGCAACCACCATCAGGAACAGGAACGCCATGATTTCCTCGTCGCCGAGGCGGTCGCCGCCGATCTCGGCCTCCAACAGTGCCGACGTCAGATCGTCGGTGGGCCGGCGGCGCCGTCGGGCCACCATGTCGGCGTAGTAGGCCAGCAGTTGCATCGAGGCGTTGATCGCCGGGATCGGGACGTCGTTGACACCATCGGGACGATGCACCACCTCGTCGGCGAGCGCGCGCACCCGTTCGCGATCTGTTCGGGGCACCCCGACGAGTTCGGAGATGACGTCCATCGGCAGCTTGGCCGCGAAATCGGAGATGTAGTCGAAGCTGGCGGACCGCAGGGCGGTATCGAGGTGCTCACGGGTCAATTCGAGAACCCGGCGTTCCAGCTCGCGGACCCGGCGCGGGGTGAAGCCCTTGGACACCAGGGCCCGAAGACGCAGATGCCCCGGGTCGTCCATCGCCAGGAACGACATGGTCCGATACGCCTCGGGGGTTCGCGAGATCGGGTCCAGCGACACCCCGAGCTCATTCGACAGCGCGGCGCTGTTGCGAAAACCCCTGTGCACGTCCGCATGGCGGGTCAGGGCCCAGAAGTTGAGCTCGTCGTTGCGGTAGAGCGGCGCTTCCTCGCGCAGCCGCCGATAGTACGGGTAGGGATCCTCGTGGAAGTCATAGTCGTAGGGGTCCAGGACCAGTGGAACGTCCGCTGCCGTCACTGGTCGGCATCCAGGATGAGGCCGACGACATAGCTCAGCCGATCCGCAACCTGACGGTAGGTGAACGCGCCGCTGCCGGCGTGTACGAGCGCGCCGAAATAACTCATCTCCAGCGCGTTCACCGTCCGGGTGTCGGCGTCGGGACCGAGCGCCGAGCGGATGCGCTTGTGGATCTCGCCGCCGATACGGTCCCGAACGGCGCGGACCGCTTCGTCATTGCTCAGTAGTGCGGTGGTACAGGCCGCCGCCACCTCCGGTTCGTCCGCGACGACAAGGGCCAGGCTTCGCAATGCCTGCTGGACCCGGTTGAGGCGGCTGTCGTTGACGTCGTTGAAATACCGAACCTGATGGACCAACTCCAGATAGATCTCGGCGACCAGGTGGTTCTTCGATGAGAAGTAGGTGTACGCCGTCGCGGGAGCCACGTGGGCGCGGGCGGCCACACCGCGCACGGTCAGATCCGCGTACGACGAGGCGCGCAGTGTTGCCAGGCCGGCCAGCACCAGCTTGCGGAACGTCTCCTCCTGCCGCGGCCGGCGCGCCTCCGGTCCGCCCCGGTTGGTGGTCGTCACAGAATCACTGGACACATGTCCAACGTAGTGCCCGGTATCGGTGACTCGCAAGGTGGTGTGCTGAAAACGCATGTCAGAGCCGCATCGAAGGAGGAGGTCTTGTGCCGCTCCGGTGATCACCGCTAGTGTTCAATCCAGCGATACCAGACAGGTGTCTAACAATTCTCAGCTGGGAGAGCGGATGGCGATAGCAGCCGAACGCACAAGCGATCTGTTCATCGACGGAACGCTGACAGCGGGCGGTTCAGGGCGTTTTGCCACTGTCAACCCGGCCACCGGGGAGGTCCTGGGTACCGCGGCGGATGCCGACACCGGTGATATGGACCGGGCTATCGACGCCGCCCGCCGCGCCTTCGACGACACCGGGTGGGCCGGTGACGTTGATCTACGGGTGCGTTGCGTCCGGCAGCTGCGCGGGGTCATGCGGGACCACATCGAGGAGCTGCGCGAGATCACCATGGCCGAAGCGGGCGCACCCCGAATGCTGACCGCGGCCGCGCAACTGGAGGGTCCGGTGGACGACCTCGGTTTCTCGGCCGACACCGCGGAGTCCTATCCGTGGCGGACCGACCTCGGGTTGGCCTCCCCGATGGGGATCCGGACCCGGCGCACACTGGTCCGCGAGGCCGTCGGCGTGGTGGGTGCCATTACGCCGTGGAACTTTCCGCATCAGATCGCCCTCGCCAAGGTCGGTCCCGCCCTGGCGGCGGGTAATACCGTCGTTCTCAAGCCGTCCCCCGAAACCCCCTGGTGCGCAGCGATACTCGGAGAACTCGTCGCGCAGCACACCGACTTACCGCCGGGTGTGCTGAATATCGTCACCTCTGACGACCATGCGGTCGGGGCCATGCTGACCAGTGATCCGCGCGTCGACATGGTGTCGTTCACCGGGTCGACGGCCACCGGCCGGACGGTCATGGCGGCCGGCGCGGCCACCGTCAAGAAGGTGTTCCTGGAATTGGGCGGTAAGTCCGCCTTTCTCGTCCTCGACGACGCGGACCTGGCCGCGGCCTGCGCCATGGCGGGATTCACCGCGTCGGTGCATGCCGGGCAGGGCTGCGCGATCACCACCCGACTGGTCGTTCCGCGGAACCGCTACGACGAGGCGGTCGCCGCGGCGGCCGCGACCATGTCGGGTATCAGGCCGGGTGACCCGACCGAACCCGGGACCATCTGCGGGCCGGTGATCTCCGCGGCTCAGCTCAATCGGGTGCAAACCTACCTGGACCTGGCGATCGCCGAAGGCGGCAGCTTCGCCTGTGGCGGCGGTCGCCCCGCCGACCGGGACCGCGGCTTCTTCATCGAGCCGACGGTGATCGCCGGGCTCACCAACGACGCCCGGGTGGCGCGTGAAGAGATCTTCGGCCCGGTGCTCACGGTGATCGCCCACGACGGCGACGATGACGCCGTCCGGATCGCCAACGACTCGCCCTACGGGCTGTCCGGCACGGTCTTCGGCGCCGATTCCCGGCGGGCCCGGGCGGTGGCCGACCGGCTTCGGGTCGGCACAGTCAACGTCAACGGTGGGGTGTGGTACTCCGCCGATGTGCCGTTCGGTGGGTACCGGCAGTCCGGGGTCGGCCGGGAGATGGGTGTGGCCGGGTTCGAGGAGTACCTGGAGACGAAAGTGATTGCGACCGCGTCGTAGGGAAGGCATGACCGCGTCGCAGAGGAGGCCGAGGAGAGCGCATGGGACAGTTCGACGGCAAGGTGGGGATCGTCACCGGGGCGGCCGGCGGGATCGGCCAGGCCTATGCGGAGGCGCTCGGGGGGGAGGGCGCCGCGGTCGTGGTGGCCGATATCAACCTCGAGGGCGCCGAGAAGGTGGCGAAGGGGATCGTTGCCGAGGGTGGCACCGCGATCGCGATCGGCGTCGACGTGTCCGACCCCGGCTCGGCCAAGGCCATGGCGGATCGCACCCTGGCCGAATTCGGCGGGATCGACTACCTGATCAACAACGCCGCGATCTTCGGCGGGATGAAACTCGACTTCCTGATCACCGTGGATTGGGACTACTACAAAAAGTTCATGAGCGTGAACCTCGACGGGGCGCTGGCCTGCACCCGCGCGGTGTACAAGAAGATGGCCAGGCGCGGCGGAGGGGCGATCATCAACCAGTCCTCAACCGCGGCATGGCTTTATGCGAACTACTACGGATTGGCCAAGGTCGGCATCAACGGCCTGACCCAGCAGCTTTCCCGCGAGCTCGGTGGAATGAATATCCGGATAAACGCGATCGCCCCCGGCCCCATCGACACCGAGGCCAACCGCACCACGACCCCACCGGAGATGGTGGCCGATATCGTCAAGGGCATTCCGCTGAGCAGGATGGGGCAGACCGATGATCTGATCGGTATGTGCCTGTTTCTGCTCTCGGACCAGGCACAGTGGATCACCGGGCAGATCTTCAATGTCGACGGCGGTCAGATCATCCGGTCCTGAAGGGGATGAGGCGATGACGGACATCAGGCTCGGCTACGTCGGGCTGGGCAACATGGGCACCCCGATGGCCAGGCGACTGGTCGGCTGGCCGGGCGGGCTGGTGGTTTATGACGTGCGTGCGGAGGCCACGGCCTCCTTCGTCGACGCCGGTACCGAGATCGCGGGCGACCTCGCCCGCGTCGCGAACGCCGACGTCATCAGCGTGACGGTGCTCGATGATGCGCAGGTGCGGGAGGTGGTCGCCGACCTGGCTCGGCATGCGGCGCCGGGAACCGTGATCGCGGTCCACTCCACCGTTTCCGGCACCACTGCCGCCGCATTGGCCGACCGATTCGCACCGAGTGGGATCCACGTGATCGACGCACCGGTGAGCGGCGGCGCCGGGGCTGCCGAAAAGGGTGAACTGGCCACCATGGTCGGTGCTCCTCGCGAGGTCTACGAGCGGGTGAAGCCGGTTTTCCGGCAGTGGGCAGCGCTGGTGATCCACGCCGGTGGGCCCGGGGCCGGGACACGGATGAAGCTGGCCCGCAACATGCTTTCCTTCACGGCGTTCGCCGCCGCGTGCGAGGCGATGAACCTGGCCGAGGCGGCCGGCCTGGACCTGCAGGCGCTGGGCCGGGTGGTACGCCACACCGATGCCCTGACCGGTGGGCCGGGCGCGATCATGGTGCGGGACAACATGCACGAGTTGGAACCCGGGCACTGGCTGCACGACACCTTCACCCACACCCGGACCCTGGGCGAGAAGGATCTGAGTCTGGCGTTGGAACTCGGTGAGGCGGTCGGAGTCGACCTCCCGCTCGCCTCGATCGCACTGCGTAATCTTGCCGCCGGTCTCGGTGTGCCGCACCGGATGGGGGAATGAGCATGGACGAAACACGACGCAAAGGTCTTACGAAGATGAACGAGGTTTACGGCTGGGAGATGCCCGATCTGCCGGGGGACTACTTCGCGCTGACCGTCGACCACCTCTTCGCCGATATCTGGAGCCGGCCCGGACTGTCCATGCGGGACAAGCGGATCATGACCCTGTCGGTGGTGACCGCTTCCGGCCTGACCGACCTGGCCGAGATTCAGGTCAACGCCGCGTTGCACAACCGGGAGATGACCGCGGCCGAGCTACGGGAGATGGCGATCTTCATCACCCACTATGTCGGCTTTCCGCTCGGCTCGACCTTCAACAACGTCGTGGAGAAGGTCATCGCCAAGCGTGCGGAGGCGCCTCGCGGGCAGCCACCCGAGGCGGCCGAGGATTAGGACGGCGTTCGTCGACGCCCACTGACCGGGCTGGCTAAGGTGTGAGCCTGTGCGCGTCCTCGTGATCGGATCCGGTGCCCGCGAACACGCCCTGCTGCTCGGGCTGCGCAAAGACCCGGACGTCGACTTCCTCGCCATCGCGCCCGGCAATGCGGGCACCGCAGCGCTGGCCGCACAGTACGACATCGACATCACCTCGCCGGTGGAGGTCGCCGACCTCGCCACCGGGATCCGCGCCGACCTGGTGGTGATCGGTCCGGAGGTGCCGCTGGTCCTGGGGGTGGCTGATGCGGTTCGCGCGGCCGGTATCGCCTGTTTCGGGCCGTCCGCGCAGGCCGCCAGGATCGAGGGTTCCAAGACCTTCGCCAAGGATGTGATGGCCGCCGCCGGGGTGCGGACCGCCGGGAGCGAGACCGTCGACAGCCCGGCCGCTCTCGATGCAGCCCTGGACCGATTCGGCCCCGCAGTGGGGCAGTCGGCCTGGGTGGTCAAGGACGACGGACTGGCCGCCGGGAAGGGCGTCGTCGTGACGGCCGACCGGGCCGCCGCCCGCGCACACGCAGCCGTCCTGTTGGAGTCCGGGCATCTGGTGGTGCTGGAATCGTTCCTCGACGGCCCGGAGGTTTCGCTGTTCTGCCTGGTGGACGGTGCCACGGTGGTGCCGCTGTTGCCGGCCCAGGATTCCAAACGGGTGGGGGACGGGGACACCGGACCCAACACCGGCGGTATGGGCGCCTACACACCACTGCCCTGGCTGCCCGAGGAGGTCACGGCGTCGATCGTCGAGGACGTGGTCGCACCCGTCGCCGCCGAACTCGTCGCGCGGGGGTGCCCGTTCTCCGGCTTGTTGTACGCCGGTTTGGCGATGACCGCCCGGGGCCCGGCCGTAATCGAATTCAATTGCCGTTTCGGCGATCCGGAGACCCAGGCGGTGCTGGCACTGCTGGCCTCACCGCTCGGCGCGCTGCTGCACTCGACCGCCACCGGCGCGCTGGCCGAGTTTCCGCCGTTGCAGTGGCAGGACGGCTACGCCGTCACCGTCGTGCTGGCTGCCGAGAACTACCCGGGCCGTCCCCGGGTGGGCGATGTCATCGACGGCGCGGGGGGTGACGGGGTCCTGCACGCGGGAACGACCCGCCGCGACGACGGAGCGGTGGTCTCCGCCGGAGGGCGGGTGCTGTCGGCGGTCGGAACCGGCGCCGACCTGACCGCCGCCCGAGATTGCGCATACCGGACCCTGGCCGCGATTCACCTGCCGGGCGGCCACTTCCGGACCGATATCGGTCTGGCTGCGGTGCAGGGGACGGTCACGCTCTGAATCGGCCGCCCGTGCCGAACCGCGCCCCCTCAAGCCCGTCCGGGCAGTCAGTCGCGGTGCGCTCCGGGCGATCGTGGGCCGGCCGGCCGAATCCGTCCGGTGACCGGCTGTCGGGATGAAGGTCATCACTTCCGCCAAACCGCGATGGCGCAACGGCGCGGCTGGCAGCATGGCCAGCGTGACAGCAGCGGTCACCCCGAAGGGGGAACGACGTCGCCACGCTCTCGTCCGTGCGGCCGCAGAGTTGTTGTGCGAGGGCGGATTCGAGGCGGTGCGGCACCGGGCTGTCGCCGACCGTGCCGGGATACCGCTGGCGTCGACCACCTACTACTTCTCGTCATTGGAGGAATTGGTCGAGAATGCGGTCGAGTACCTGGGCAGCGCTGAGGTCGTCGCGCTGCGCACCCGGGTCACGGAGCTGCCGAGGCGGCGCCGTGGATCCGAGGCGGCCGCCGACGTTCTGGTCGACCTGCTCGCAGCCGAGACGACCCGCGAGCAACTCATCTCCCGCTATGAGCGCTACATCGCCTGCGCCCGATACCCGCGGCTGCGTGGAGTGCAGCGACTGTTGCTGGAGCAGCGCCTCGATGCCGTCGGTGAGGCGATGGCCCGATCCGGCCGCCTCACCCGGCCCGACATGATGGCGGCGCTGCTCTACTCCGTCGAGGGGGCGGTGCTTTCGGCGCTGGTCAACGACGGCAGTGGGCTGCGAGAGAGCGTTCGTGCCACTCTGGTGAACGTGATTGACGTACTGGCTCCCATCGACCACCGGATCTGACCGTGGATATCTCTGATGTCGCCCGCCCGGTGACAGGGCTCCTCGACGGCGCGATGGACCGTGCGCTGGTGCTGGGTTACACCAGGATCGGTCCCGGGCTGCGCCGGCGCTGGTGGCCCGCAGACCCGGCACCTGACGCGATGGTCGGCAAGCGGGTTCTCGTCAGCGGAGCCACCGCCGGGATCGGGCTGGAAATGGCTCGGGCCTTCGCCGGACTCGGTGCCACCGTCCATCTGCTCGGCCGCAGCGCCGACAAGGTGCAGCGCTGTGTCGCCGAGATCTCCGAGCAGTTCCCCGAGGCCGAACTGGTGGGGGAGGTGTGCGATGTCTCCGACCTGGAAGCGGTGGCCGCCTGGACCACGGACTTCGCCGACCGGGTGGCCGCGCTGGACGGGCTGGTGCACAACGCCGGATTGATGCCCAAAGAGCGAGCCGTCACCGCCCAGGGCCACGAGCTGCAGCTGGCCACCCACATCCTGGGGCCGCACCTGATGACCGAGCGGCTGCTGCCGCTGTTGCGCGCCGCCCAGGGCGCCTCGGTGGTGTTCGTGTCCTCAGGTGGGATGTACAGCACTCCGCTGGTGGTCGACGACCTGGAGTCCAGCCGCGAGTACAACGGGGTGCGCACCTATGCCCGCACCAAGCGCATGCAGGTGGTGCTGGCCGATGCGTGGGCGCACCGGCTGGCCGGCACCGATGTCAGGGTGGAGAGTATGCACCCGGGGTGGGTGGACACCCCTGGCGTGGCGGAATACCTGCCGCGATTCCGGGTCATCACCAGACCGCTGTTGCGCGAGCTCGCCGAAGGGGCCGACACCGTGGTGTGGCTGGTGGCCACCCGCCCGCAGTCCAAGCCTGGCCACTTCTGGCATGACCGCGCTCAGCGGCCGACCACCTTCGGCTGGCAGCGCGCCGAGAACCCGGCCCGGGTACGACAGTTTCTCCAGCAGGTCAGCGAGCTCACCGGGACGCCGAATACCTGGACTTAGGGCCGACCCGGGGTCGACCCCGGGGTCGACCGGAGCCCGATTCAGGTCCTCAGCGACGGCGTGACGATACATCCGGTCGCCGCGTCGCCGTAGATCGTCACGTCCTGCGGTCGCTCGGTGGCGTACCGCCCGATGTACGCGCACAGCACTGCGTCGACGGGGTCCTCGGCGCGGCGCAGCTGCGCCTTGGTGGTCGCACTGCGCACGCTGTCCCGCAGTTCGGCCCAGCCGTCCGTGCCGACCTCCAGCCCGGGTTCCGCCGACCGGAGTCCTTCGATGAACTCCATCAGCCGGATCAACTCCGAGCGCAGCAGTGTGAGGTCGCGGCCCGGTTTCTGCTTGTACTTCAACGTGCGCTGGAGGCCGAAAAGCGCCACGGTGGCGGCGTGCGGATAGACCTCCAGTGCCCGGCGCGCCGACGCGGCCGCCGGGTCCAACTCAAGCCCGAGCGCGGCGCAGAGCCGTGCGCCGCGGCCGCCGTCGGCAAACCATGCCAGCCCGGTGTTCGCCGGATGCGCCCCGGCGTCGAAACGGCGGAAGTCCTTGTTCAGTGCGGCCTCACACGGACGGTTGCCGGTGGTGTTGGTGACGACCAGGGGTGCATCGACGGCCACCACACAGTCGCCGCCGACATAGGGTTGCAGCCGGTCCAGCAGGTCGGTGTCATCCCGGGCCACACCGATGTGGCACAGCGCGCCCTCGGCGTCGAGGGCTGCCACGCCCGTCGGGTTGCGCTGCCCCCAGGCCAGGTCGACTCCGACGAAGTACATGAACCAAACCGTAGGCTCCCGAACCGTAAGCTCTAGGTCCGTGACCATCCCGAATGTCCTGGCCAGCCGTTACGCCAGCGCCGATATGGTGGCGATCTGGTCGCCACGGGCCAAGATCATCGCCGAACGGCGGTTGTGGCTCGCGGTGCTGCGGGCACAACGCGAACTCGGTGTGGACGTCCCCGAGGCGGTGATCGTCGATTATCAGCGGGTGTTGGACCACGTCGATCTCGACTCGATCGCGGCGCGCGAACGGGTGCTGCGCCACGATGTCAAGGCCCGCATCGAGGAGTTCAACGCCCAGGCCGGCCACCAACACGTGCACAAAGGTATGACCAGCCGCGACCTCACCGAGAATGTCGAACAGCTTCAGATTCGCCAGTCCTTGCAACTCGTGCAGGCCCACGGCGTGGCCGTCGCGGCCCGGTTGGCTGAGCGGGCCGTCGGCTACCGCGACCTGGTGATGGCCGGGCGCAGCCACAATGTCGCCGCACAGGCCACCACCCTGGGGAAGCGGTTCGCGTCGGCCGCGCAGGAGACGCTGATCGCGCTACAGCGCATCCGCGATCTGATCGACCGCTACCCGCTGCGCGGTATCAAGGGCCCGATGGGCACCGCCCAGGACATGCTCGACCTTTTCGACGGTGATGCCCGCCGGCTTGCCGAACTCGAGCGGATGGTCGCCGGACACCTCGGCTTCACCGCCGTGTTCGACAGCGTCGGACAGGTCTACCCCCGGTCGCTGGACCATGATGTCGTCTCGGCGCTTGTCCAACTCGGCGCCGGCCCGTCCTCGCTGGCCCAGACCGTCCGGTTGATGGCCGGCCACGAACTGGTCACCGAGGGGTTCGCCGCCGGTCAGGTCGGATCCTCGGCGATGCCGCACAAGATGAACACCCGCAGTTGCGAACGGGTCAACGGTCTGCAGGTGGTGCTGCGTGGATACGCCTCGATGGCCGCGGAACTCGCCGGGGCGCAATGGAATGAGGGTGATGTTTTCTGCTCGGTGGTGCGCAGAGTTGCGCTACCGGATGCGTTCTTCGCCGTCGACGGCCAAATCGAGACCTACCTGACGGTGCTGGCGGAGTTCGGCGCATATCCGGCCGTCATTCAGCGTGAACTCGACCGTTACCTGCCGTTCCTGGCCACCACCAAGGTCCTCATCGCCGCGGTGCGGGCCGGCATGGGTCGCGAGGCCGCTCACGAGGTGATCAAGGAGCATGCGGTGGCGGTGGCGCTGGCGATGCGTGAACGCGGGGCCGACCCGGACCTGCTCGACCGGCTGGCCGCCGACCCGCGGCTGCCGCTGGACCGAACCGCCCTGGA
>JAHZJY010000168.1 GCA_022600695.1 Actinomycetes bacterium
GACTGGCAGCAGGCGCAGGAGAGATTGGTGGCCGTCAGCAGCCAGGTCGCCAGTATCGGCAACGAGCAGCAGAAACAGGGCTTGCTGGAGCAGTTCAACGATCTGTCGGCAAAGGTGGTGGAACGTAATCCGGAGGCCACGGCGCCCCCGGGCATCATTTACACGGTGCCGCCGGAGGCGACCGAACTGGTGCCCGCGGTCGCCCCGCCGACCAGTACGCCGAGTGCTCCCTCGGAGACTGAGCCCACGGCACCGTCCAGCCCGGAACCGACCCCTGCTGAGTCGGCCACGAGCAGTGCGGCCCCGGCGTCGGGCACTGAATCTCCGGCGTCGGGCACTGAGTCCCCGGCGTCGGGCACTGAGTCTCCGGCGTCGTCGGCCGCAGCGACATCGGCATCGACCTCGGCGGCCCAGCAGACCCAGGCGACGACGACGCCGACGAGCGCCGCCCCGACGACTAGTGCTGCGGCGACGACCAGTGCGGGTCCGACGACGAGTGCTGCGGCGACGACCAGTGCCGCCCCGGCGACCAGTGCCGCTCAGACGAGTCCCTCAGTGGCCGCCACCACATCGGCGGCGCCCGGGTCGGAGGCCCCGGCGACGTCGTCCGCGCCGGCCGCGGCGGCTGAGACCACGCCCGGGGCTGAGGGCCCGGGGGAGGCTGAAACCACGGGAGAGGCTGAAGCCGACGCGGAAGCCGAGGCCGCCGCGGAAGCCGAGGCCGCCGCGGAAGCCGCGGAAGCCGAGGCCACTGCGGAGGCCGAGGCCACTGCGGAGACCGAGACCGCTCCAGAGACCCAGACCACCCCAGAAGCCGACGTCACCGCGGAGACCGAGACCACCGCGGTGACTGAGCCCGCTGCCGAGGCAGAGGCCCCCGCAGCGGCCCCCGCGGAGGCGGAGGCTACCGCGCAGACCGAGACCACCGTGGTTCCGACAGGTGCGGAGCAGGCCGGCGAGTCGGAGCCCACGGCCGCTGTGACGACCACACCGTTGGTGCCGGCGCCGGCGGGCGGTTAGCGCAAGCCGTCGTAGTAGTCCGATGTCGCTTCGTTCAGCGAGGCATCGGCGTAGCCGCGGCAGTAGTCCCACGTGACGTAGGTGTCCGGCTCGGGGTCGAAGGCGGGTTCGTGCGGACGCACGGTTCCATCGACGAGAAGCTGAAGGAGATTGGCCCGCAACATATCCCAATCGTGATAATGATCGGTGGTGCAATCCTCGCAGGACACCACCAGACCGCGAATGCCGCGGTGGCCAAGCAGCGCCTCATAGACTGCGAGGTCGGCCAGGTCGGCTTCCACCGCGGTGCGTTCCTGCGGGTCCAGCGGCTGGCCGGGTTCGAGAGCGTCGAGAGCCGCTGAGGGGTCACTCGGGTCATCGGCAAACGGGTCGGGCGGCAGTCCCGGTGGCAGGTCGTCGCGCACGTCTACACATTACGCGAGTGGCATGGGTATCGCGCCCGGAGGCCACACGGGGAGCCGATAGGATGGGGAGCCCTGACCGCCCGCTGATGGAGGCCGCGCCGATGTCACGTATCGAAGGCAGCACCGCCGGGGTGCGAACCGGTGGTGACGACCCCGCGAAGGTCGCCATGCTGGGCCTGACGTTCGACGACGTGCTGCTGCTGCCCGCGGCCTCCGACATCATCCCGGCCAGCGCGGACACGTCCAGTCAACTGACCCGCAAGATCCGGCTCCGGGTGCCGCTGGTGAGCTCGGCAATGGACACCGTGACCGAGGCCAGGATGGCGATCGCGATGGCGCGCGCGGGTGGCCTCGGGGTGTTGCACCGCAACCTCGCGATCGCCGAACAGGCCAGTCAGGTCGAGATGGTGAAACGTTCGGAGGCCGGTATGGTCACCGACCCGGTCACTTGCTCGCCGGGCAACACCCTGGCCGAGGTGGACGCTCTGTGTGCCCGGTTCCACATCTCCGGCCTGCCGGTCGTCGACGGTGACGGATCGCTGGTGGGCATCATCACCAATCGGGACATGCGCTTCGAAGTCGATATGAACAAGCAGGTCGCGGAGGTCATGACCAAGGTGCCGCTGATCACCGCCCAGGAGGGTGTCACCGCGGACGCCGCGCTCGGCCTGCTGCGCCGCAACAAGATCGAGAAGCTGCCCATCGTCGACGGCCACGGTCGGCTGACCGGGTTGATCACGGTGAAGGACTTCGTCAAGACCGAGAAGCACCCCGACGCCACCAAGGACAGCGACGGACGGCTGCTGGTCGCCGCGGCCGTCGGGGTCGGCGACGACGCATGGGACCGCGCGATGACACTGGTCGACGCCGGCGTCGACGTGCTGGTGGTCGATACCGCGCACGCCCACAACCGCCGGGTGCTGGACATGGTGGGCAAAGTCAAGGGCGAGGTGGGCCACAAAGTCGAGGTCGTCGGCGGTAACGTCGCCACCCGCGGTGCCGCCGCCGCACTGGTCGAGGCCGGCGCCGACGCCGTCAAGGTCGGGGTGGGCCCCGGTTCGATCTGTACCACCCGGGTAGTGGCCGGTGTCGGCGCTCCGCAGATCACCGCGATCCTCGAGGCGGTCGCCGCCTGCGCGCCGGCCGGGGTGCCGGTGATCGCCGACGGGGGACTGCAGTACTCCGGGGATATCGCCAAGGCGCTGGCCGCCGGGGCCTCCACCGCGATGTTGGGGTCGCTGCTGGCCGGCACCGCCGAGGCGCCCGGGGAACTGATCTTCGTCAACGGCAAACAGTTCAAGAGCTACCGGGGGATGGGTTCGCTGGGCGCCATGCAGGGCCGCGGGGACGCCGGAACCGCTGCGCGGAGCTACTCCAAGGACCGCTATTTTCAGGATGATGTGCTTTCCGAGGACAAGCTGGTCCCGGAGGGTATCGAGGGCCGGGTCCCGTTCCGTGGGCCGCTGTCCACCGTCATCCACCAGCTCACCGGTGGTTTGCGCGCCGCGATGGGATACACCGGGGCGGCCACCATCCCACAGTTGCAGCGGGCGCAGTTCGTCCAGATCACCGCTGCCGGGCTCAAGGAGAGCCATCCGCATGACATCGCCATGACCGCGGAAGCGCCGAACTACGCCAGCAGATAGAGCGAACGCCGGTGGGGCGCTTGCGTGAAGAGGGGATCAGCCGTGCGCGACTTGGTGGAGATCGGCATGGGCCGGACCGCCCGCCGGACCTA
>JAHZJY010000169.1 GCA_022600695.1 Actinomycetes bacterium
GGCCCCGGTCCCGCGCCGACTGGTCGCGATGGGCCCCCCTGGCACTACTGCTGGCCGGCATTGTGCTGATCACCCTGTCATCACAGGTGAAGCTGCCCGGGCTGTTGGCCCTCGGTTTCACCGCGATGGCACTGGCCCACCGTTGGGGCGGAACGGTCAAGGCGTTCCTGTCCGCCGGCGTCCTCACGATGACTGTTGCCCTGGCGGTGATGGCCGTCGTCGGCTGGGCGAGCGGACTGGGCTTCGGGTGGCTGTTCACCCTCGGCACCGCCAACGTGGTGCGCAGCTGGATGTCTCCCCCGACCCTGTTGGCGCTGGCGACCGGCCAGGTCGGCATTCTGCTGGGGCTGGGCGATCACACCACCGCCATCCTCGCTCTGACTCGTGCGACGGGTGTTCTGATTATCGCCGTGCTGGTCAGCTGGTTGCTGCTGGCGGTGTTGCGCGGCCGGTTGCACCCGGTCGGCGGGCTCGGCGTCGCAATGGGGGCCACCGTGCTGCTCTTTCCCGTCGTCCAGCCGTGGTATCTGCTGTGGGCGATCATCCCGCTGGCCGCGTGGGCCACCAGGCCACGTTTCCGCATAGCCACCGTGGCGGTCAGCCTGATCGTCGGAATCTTCGGTCCGACCGCCAATGGTGACCGCTTCGCGCTCTTCCAAATCCTCAACGCAACGCTGGCCAGCGCGGTGATCGTGGTTCTGCTGATCGGGTTGACCCTCAACCGGTTGCCGTGGCGCTATCTGCCCGGTTCCGACGAGCGCTACAGCGGCGAGGATCTCGACACCGGGCCCGGGGCGGACCCGTCGGGGCTACCACCGGCGACCGGCCCCGGCCGGGACGCCTACGCTGATTCCCCGTGAGTCCTGGCTCCCCCACCCCGGTACGGCTGAGCGGGGTGTCGAAACGCTACGGAACCACTCTCGCGGTGTCCGATCTCAACCTTGACGTCCATCGAGCCGAAGTCTTGGCTCTGCTCGGTCCCAACGGTGCCGGAAAGACGACCACCGTCGAGATGTGCGAGGGCTTCGTCCGGCCCGACGCCGGCACGGTCGAGGTATTGGGACTCGATCCCGTCACCGAGAACGCCCGGCTTCGCGAACGTATCGGCGTCATGCTGCAGGGCGGCGGTGGCTACCCGGCGGCCCGGGCCGGGGAGATGCTAAACCTGGTCGCCGCCTACGCGGCCCGGCCGCTGGACCCGGCCTGGCTGCTGGCCACCCTCGGACTCACTGACGTCGTCCACACCACCTACCGCAGACTCTCCGGAGGCCAACAACAGCGCCTGTCGCTGGCCTGCGCCATCGTCGGCCGGCCGGAGCTGGTCTTCCTCGACGAACCGACCGCGGGTATGGACGCCCACGCGAGGCTGGTGGTTTGGGAACTCATCGACGCACTTCGCCGCGACGGTGTCACCGTGGTGCTGACAACCCATCAACTCAAGGAAGCCGAGGAATTGGCCGACCGGATCGTGATCATCGACCGCGGATCTCCGGTCGCATTCGGGACTCCGGCCGAACTGATGCGAAGCGGAGCCGAAGCTCAATTACGTTTCAGCGCGCCGCGCAGGCTGGACCTGACACTGCTGGTGTCCGCCCTGCCGGAGGGCTACCGGGTTACCGAGCCGACCCCGGGCGAATACCTGGTCGAAGGTACGGTCGATCCGCAGGTGCTGGCCACGGTGACCGCGTGGTGCGCCCGACTCAATATCCTGGCCAATGACCTGCGCGTCGAGCAACGCAGCCTCGAAGATGTGTTTCTGGACCTGACCGGCAAGGAGTTGCGGTCGTGACCGAACTCTTCCCCGCGGGGACCTTCACCCCCGACCCCCGCCCCAGCGGCGTGCCCCGGATGCTGGCCGCGCAGTACGGCCTGGAGCTGAAGTTGCTCCTGCGCAACGGCGAACAGCTGTTGCTGACGATGTTCATCCCGATCACTCTGCTGGTGGGACTCACCGTCTTGCCCCTCGGCGACTTCGGCGAGGACCGGGTGGGGGTCTTCGTACCCGCCATCATGGCGCTGGCCGTCATCTCGACGGCATTCACCGGCCAGGCCATCGCGGTCGCATTCGACCGCCGCTACGGCGCACTCAAACGCCTCGGGGCCACCCCGCTGCCGGTGTGGGGCATCATCGCCGGCAAAGCTCTCGCCGTGGTGACGGTGGTGTTCCTGCAGGCCGTTCTACTCGGCGGGATAGGGCTGGCCCTGGGCTGGCGGCCACAGCCGTTCAGTCTGCTGCTGGGCGGGGCGATCATCGCGTTGGGTACCGCGGCTTTCGTCGCCATGGGCCTGCTACTCGGCGGCACCCTGCGGGCCGAGATCGTCCTGGCCGTGGCCAACCTCTTGTGGTTCGTCTTCGCCGGCTTCGGGGCACTGACCGTGGAGAGCGCCTCGGTCCCCGGTGCACTGGCCTGGGTCGCCCGCCTGACTCCGTCGGGGGCGCTGACCGAGGCGCTGACGCAGGCAACCGCGCTGTCGGTCGACTGGTTCGGCATCGCCGTGCTGACCACCTGGGGCGTGATGTGCGGGGCGGCCGCGCTGCGCTGGTTCCGGTTCACCTGATCGCCAGCCCTACTACAGCGCGTAGTCAAGCCTCAACTAGGCTCGACCAGTGGTCGTGGTGCAGCTGTTTCTCCGCGCGGTGGACAAGCTTCCGCTGCCAAGCCTGCGGACGCAGCGCATCATCGCGGCTGCGGTGGTCCTGAGCCAGGCGGGGATCTCGGTCACCGGATCGATCGTCCGGGTCACCGCATCCGGTCTGGGTTGTCCTACCTGGCCGCAATGTTTCCCCGGCAGTTTCACTCCGGTCCCGCACGCCGAGGTGCCGGGGCTCCATCAAGCCGTGGAGTTCGGTAACCGACTGCTCACCTTCGTCGTTGTGATCACCGCGATCCTGGCGGTCCTCGCGGTGACCCGGGCCAGACGGCGCCGGGAGGTGCTGATCTATGCCTGGCTGATGCCGGCCTCGACGGTGCTGCAGGCGGTGATCGGCGGCATCACCGTATTGACCGGATTGCTCTGGTGGACGGTGGCGATCCACCTGCTGGTGTCGATGGCGATGGTGTGGCTGGCCACTCTGCTCTTCTGCAAGATCGGCGAACCCGACGACGGGGTCCCCGTCACCGTCGTTCCGAAACCACTTCGCCAGTTGACTTTCCTCTCCGCGCTCGCTCTGACCGCCACGCTGATCAGTGGCACCCTGGTGACCGGGGCCGGACCGCACGCCGGAGACAAGAGCCTGGAGCGGCCGGTTCCCCGGCTTCAGATCGAGATCGTCTCCCTGGCGCATACGCACAGCGCTTTATTGATCAGCTATCTGAGCCTGCTGATCGGTTTGGGGGCCGGACTACTGGCCGTCGGGGCCCCACGCACTGTCCGCCGGCGACTCGGCGTACTGCTTGGACTGGTCGCAACCCAGGCGCTTATCGGACTTGTCCAGTACCACAACGGTGTTCCCGCGGTCCTCGTAGCGATGCACGTCGCCGGCGCGGCGGCCTGCACTGTCGGTACGGCCGCGTTATGGGCGTCGATGCGACAGCGGACCGAGCCCGAAGCGCTCGCAGGCTGACTCCACCCCCACAGCGAATCGGCGCTGCTTCAGGTGCCTGGTCGCGGTGTCGAGTTGAGCCCAGCCCAGCGCCGGCTCGATCAGTTCCAGTTCCAGCAGAACCGGAGCCTCCGGTCCCCCGATCAGGTCGACCCGGGCGTATAACAGCTCGGCTTTCGCGATATCGGCCCGAGCGCAGGCGGCGTCAAGGGCGGCATGGCCGAGATCCCACATCTCGAAGTCCGGGTCGGCGGGAGCCAGCGCCTCCCGCGCGTAGGTGCCCGAATCGTCCAACGGCGGCGATTCTCCTTCCCGCGGCAGGATCGGGCCCTTGGTGAAGGCATGCGACTGTTCGCCGCACAGGAACACCAGGGCGGTCTCGCCAGCTTCAACCCGCGAGTCGTAGGGTTGTACCAGCACGCTGCGACCCTGATCCAGCAGCACGGCCGCACCCGCGGCGGCCGCACCGTGATCGGCGAACCGCGCGGTGTCTATCGAACCGGCGCCCACCGCGGGCTTGACGACGACCTCGCCACCGGCAACGGCGGGCGGGAAGACCGGGGCCTGGCCGGGTTCGAGGAAGAACGACGGCACAGTGGGTAAACCGGCGGCGGCGAGATCCCGCAGATAATGCTTATCGCTGTTCCACGCCACCAACGCGGGGGGGTTCAGCAGGTTGCGCACCCGGGCGGTCCAGGCCAGGAACTCCTCGCGGCGCGCGGCGTAGTCCCACGCCGCCCGCAGGACCACCAGGTCGGCCGCCTCTGTCCGCGGGTCGTCCCACGACATCCACCGGGCGTGCAGGCCGCGGTGGCGCAGGGCCGCGACCAGTCCCTCATCATCGCCGTCACCATCGACCAACTGCGGGCAGGAGGCCAGCACGATCCGAGGGTGGAAGACATCCGGCCGGGCCAACTTCATCGCAACTCCGCTGGGCTATGGGTAACGCTGGGCTTGTTGATGACTACGAAGGGGATGATAGTGACATGCACGCAGTGGAAGTCGCCGCGACAGGCGGCCCGGAGGTTCTTCGATACGTCGACAAGCCGACGCCCATCCCCGGCCCCCGGGAGGTGCTCATCCGTGCGGACGCCGTCGGGGTCAACTACATCGACACCTATTTCCGTTCCGGACTGTACCCACGCGAGCTTCCGTTCGTCGTCGGGCAGGAGGCCTGCGGGACGATCGCGGCAGTCGGCGACGACGTCGCCGCCATCAATGTCGGCGACCGCGTGGTCACCGCCAATGCCACTGGTGCTTACGCCGAATATTGCACGGCACCAGCAGATTTCGTCGCCTATGTTCCTGATGCGGTGCGGTCCGACGCTATCGCCTCAGCTCTGCTCAAGGGGTTGACCGCGCACTACCTGATCAAGTCGGTCCACCCGGTCGCTGCCCAGGACTTCCTGCTGGTGCACGCCGGCGCCGGTGGCGTCGGCCTGATCCTTACCCAGTGGGCCACCAGCCTAGGTGCGCGAGTGATCACCACCGCATCGACGCCGGAGAAGGCGGAGCTGTCCCGGCGGGCCGGGGCCGTGCAGGTGCTGGACTATCCGGAGGATCCGGCGACGTTCGGCGAGCGGGTCCGGGATCTGACTGACGGGCGCGGGGTGGCCGCGGTCTACGACGGAGTCGGACAGTCGACATTCGACGCCAGCCTGGCCAGCCTGGCCCTCCGCGGCACCCTCGCATTGTTCGGGGCGTCCAGCGGAGCGGTCCCCCCGGTCGATCCGCAGCGGCTCAACGCGGCCGGATCGGTGTTCCTGACCCGCCCGAATCTGGCGCACTTCATCCGCACCCCGGACGAGTTCGCCTGGCGCGCCGGTGAACTGCTGGACGCGATCGCGGAAGGAGCGCTCACCGTCACCGTGGGCGGTCACTACCCGCTGGCCGAGGCCCAGCGCGCCCACGAGGATCTGCAAGCCCGCCGGACCACGGGCTCCATCGTGCTGCTGCCCTGAGCCCGGTTCAGCCGAATAGCATCGGCAGTGGAATCACCGAATCGACGGCCAGTGCGCAGAACACCGCGGCCAGATAGTTATTCGAGTGCAGGAAAAGCTTCAGCGGTTTGACCGGGTCACCGCGGAGCACGCCCGCGTGCAGCCGATGCGCCAGGGTCAGGAACCAGGCGCCGGCCAGGACCGCCACCGTCGCGTACAGCCAGCCCGCGGCCGGGATGAGGGCCAAGGTGGCCGCCACCGTCAACCAGGTGTAGATCACGACCCGGGTGGTCACCTGACGTTCGGTGGCCACCACGGGCAGCATCGGCACACCCGCCGCGCGGTAATCCTCTTTGTATTTCATGGCCAACGCCCAGGTATGCGGCGGCGTCCAGAAGAAGATGATGGCGAACATCGCCAGCGCCTGCCAGCCGATCGTGCCGGTGACCGCCGACCAGCCGATCATGACCGGCATACAACCGGCCGCACCGCCCCACACCACGTTCTGCGCCGTGCGGCGCTTGAGCAGCAGGGTGTAGACGAGTACGTAGAAGGCGATGGTGGCAGCGGCGAGATGGGCCGACAACAGGTTGGTTGTCCACCACAGCCAGAAAAACGATCCGACCGAGAGGGCAAGCCCGAATACCAGTGCGTGGCTGCGCGGTACGGCGGCCCGGGCCAGCGGCCGGCCGGCGGTGCGCTTCATCACCTTGTCGATATCGGCGTCGGCGACACAGTTCAACGTGTTGGCGCCACCGGCGGCGAGCATCCCGCCGAACAGGGTGTTCAGGATCAACACCAGGTCGACCGAGCCTCGGGAAGCCAGCAGCATCGCCGGAATGGTGGTGACCAGGAGCAGTTCGACGACCCGCGGCTTGGTCAGCGCCAGATAGCCCAGCAGGGTGCTTCGGATTCGACCGGTCGCCGCAAGATCGGTCTCGCCGACGAGGCGGGTTTCGGGCATCCTCACGCACTCAACTCCTCACGGGCGACCACAACGCGCCCCAGCCCCTACTCCACAGGTTCTACTACAGAGAATGGTAGACCGCAGCGCCGCCGATTTGGTACCGCAGGGTCCATTCCCGGCATTAAGGTGGGGCCCAGTACCGGTTGCCAGCCGATTCGACGTCCCCAGGAGTGAGTTCGTGACCACGCTCGACGAGATTTCCGTGCTGACCCAACCGCATCATCCCGATGACTGGACCGAACTGGACTCGCGGGCCGTCGACACGGCACGGGTGCTGGCCGCCGACGCGGTCCAGAAGGTCGGCAACGGCCATCCCGGTACCGCCATGAGCCTGGCACCGGTGGCCTACACGCTGTTCCAGCGCGTGATGCGCCATGACCCGAACGACACCGGGTGGCTGGGCCGGGACCGGTTCGTGCTGTCGTGCGGGCACTCCAGCTTGACTCTCTATCTACAGCTCTACCTGGGCGGATTCGGTTTGGAACTGGCCGATATCGAGGCGCTTCGCACCTGGCGCTCCAAGACTCCGGGACACCCGGAGTTCCGGCATACCCGGGGTGTTGAGATCACCACCGGTCCGCTCGGCCAGGGCCTGGCATCGGCGGTCGGGATGGCGATGGCCGCCCGCTACGAGCGCGGGCTGTTCGACCCCGACGCGGCGGCCGGCACCAGTCCGTTCGACCACTACATCTACGCGATCGCATCGGACGGAGATATGCAGGAGGGCGTCACCAGCGAGGCCTCCTCGCTGGCCGGCACCCAACAGTTGGGCAACCTCATCGTCATCTGGGACGATAACGAGATATCGATCGAACACGACACCAATATCGCGTTCACCGAGGACACCCCGGCCCGCTACGAGGCCTACGGCTGGCATGTGCAGATCGTCGAGGGCGGCGAGAACGTGACCGGCATCGAGGCGGCGATCGAGGCGGCGAAAGAAGTCACCGACAAGCCGTCATTCATCGCTCTGCGAACCATCATCGGCTATCCGGCCCCCACCAAGATGAACACCGGCGGAGTGCACGGGTCGGCCCTCGGCGCCGACGAGGTGGCCGCCACCAAGAAAATCCTGGGCTTCGACCCCGACAAGAGCTTCGAGGTCGCCGACGATGTCATCGCCCACACCCGCGAACTGATGGACCGCGGCCGGGCGGCCCACCAGAGCTGGCAGGCGGACTTCGATGCCTGGGCGCTGCGCGAGCCCGAGCGCAAGGCTCTGCTGGACCGGCTGATGGCCGGCCGACTGCCCGACGGCTGGGACGCTGACCTGCCGTCCTGGGAACCGGGCTCCAAGTCGGTGGCCACCCGGGCCGCGTCCGGCGCGGTGCTCGCGGCGATCGGTCCGAAGTTGCCCGAATTGTGGGGCGGGTCCGCCGACCTGGCGGGCAGTAATAACACGACCATCAAGGGGGTCAAATCATTCGGACCGCCGTCGATCTCGACCGCGGACTGGGACGCCGCCTGGTACGGCCGGACCCTGCACTTCGGCATTCGCGAACACGCCATGGGCGCGATCCTGTCCGGGATCGTCCTGCACGGACCGACCCGGGCCTACGGCGGTACGTTCCTGCAGTTCTCCGACTACATGCGACCCGCCGTGCGGCTGGCCGCGCTGATGGACATCGACCCGATCTACGTCTGGACGCACGATTCGATCGGGCTCGGTGAGGACGGACCCACCCACCAGCCGATCGAGCATCTGGCCGCGCTGCGGACGATCCCGAGGCTGTCGGTGGTGCGCCCGGCCGATCCCAACGAAACGGCCTACGCATGGCGGACCATCCTCGAGCGCGGTGCGACCAACGGCCCGACCGGACTGATCCTGACCCGCCAGGGGGTTCCGGTATTGGAGGGCACCAGCAGCCAGGGCGTCGCCCGGGGCGGCTACGTGCTGGGCGGCGGAAATCCGGCCGATGACGCCGACGTGATCATCATTGCCACCGGGTCGGAGGTCCAGCTCGCTGTCACGGCCGCGATTCAGCTGGCCGCCAAGGACATTCGAGCCTATGTCGTCTCGATGCCCTGCGTCGAGTGGTTCGAATCCCAGCCGCAGGAGTACCGGGACAGCGTGCTGCCCCCAGACGTCCCGGCCCGGGTTGCCGTCGAAGCCGGAGTCGCCCAGAGTTGGTACAAGTTCGTTGGCGACACCGGGGAGATCATCTCCATCGAGCACTACGGCGAGTCGGCGGACGACAAGACCTTGTTCCGCGAATTCGGTTTCACCCCCGAGGCCGTCGTGGCCGCCGCGGAGCGGGCGATCGACAACTGACCGATAGATCCACACCCACCCCAGGAGTTCTCATGGCCCAGAATCCGAATCTTGCGGCGCTGTCCGCGGCCGGCGTCTCCGTCTGGCTCGATGACCTGTCCAGGGACCGGCTGCGGTCGGGGAACCTGCAGGAATTGATCGACACCAAGTCGATCGTGGGGGTGACCACCAACCCGTCGATCTTCCAGGCCGCACTGTCGAAGGGCACCGCCTACGACGCCCAGGTCGCCGAACTGGCGGCCCGCGGGGCCGACGTCGACGCGACGATTCGCACCGCCACCACCGACGATGTGCGGCAGGCCTGCGATGTACTGCGACCGCAGTGGGAGGCCTCCGACGGGGCCGACGGGCGGGTGTCGATCGAGGTCGACCCCCGGCTGGCGCATGACACCGACAAGACGATCCTGCAGGCGATCGAACTGTGGAAGATCGTGGATCGGCCCAACCTGCTGATCAAGATTCCCGCCACCCTCGCCGGACTCCCGGCGATCACCGCCGTCCTGGCCGAGGGCATCTCGGTGAACGTCACCCTGATCTTCTCGGTGGAACGGCACCGGGCCGTGATGGAGGCCTATCTGGCCGGACTGGAGGCCGCCCTACCGGCCGGGCACGACCTGAACACGATCTTCTCGGTAGCCTCGTTCTTCGTCTCCCGGGTCGACACCGAGATAGACAAACGGCTGGAGGCGATCGGAACCGAGGAGGCCCTGGCGCTTCGCGGCCAGGCCGGCGTCGCCAATGCCCGACTCGCCTACGCCGCCTACGAAGAAGTGTTCGGCTCGGGCGGGCGGTGGACACCCCTGGCTCAGGCCGGCGCCTGGGTGCAACGTCCGCTGTGGGCCTCGACCGGTGTGAAGAACCCGGACTACTCCGACACCCTCTACGTCACCGAATTAGTGGCGCCCGACACCGTCAACACGATGCCCGAGAAGACCCTCGACGCGGTCGCTGACCACGGACTCGTCACCGGCGACACGATCACCGGAACCGCCGCGGCCTCCCAGGAGGTGTTCGACAACCTCGAGGCCGTCGGAATCGACCTCGGTGACGTCTTCCGGCACCTGGAGGAGGACGGTGTGGACAAGTTCGAAAAGGCCTGGCTCGAACTACTGGATGCCACCCAGGCCCAGCTGGACGCCGCCAAGAAATGAGTCCGGCGAGCTCCTCCAGCGTCTCAACGCCGGTGCCGGCCGGCTGGCACAACCCGTTGCGGGACAAGCGGGACAAGCGGATGCCGCGCATCGCCGGGCCGTGCGGGGTGGTGATCTTCGGCGTCACCGGTGACCTGTCCCGCAAAAAACTGATGCCGGCGATCTACGACCTCGCCAATCGGGGCCTGCTGCCGCCGTCGTTCGCGCTGGTCGGGTTCGCCCGCCGGGACTGGGCCGACGAAGACTTCGGTCAGATCGTCTACGAGGCCGTCAAAGAACACGCCCGCACCCCGTTCCGCCAGGAGGTTTGGGACCGGTTGTCCGAAGGTTTCCGCTTCGTACAGGGCAGTTTCGACGATGATGCGGCGTTCACGACGCTGGCCGAGACGTTGAACACCCTCGACGTCGAGCGTGGCACCGGTGGAAACCACGCCTTCTACCTGTCGATTCCCCCGAAGGCCTTCCCGGTGGTCTGCGAGCAGCTCAAGCGATCGGGGTTGGCCGACCCCAAGGACGGCCGATGGAGCAGGGTGGTCATCGAGAAACCGTTCGGCCACGACCTTGCCAGCGCCGAGGACCTCAACCGGGTGGTGAACAGCGTCTTTCCGGAAAAGTCGGTGTTCCGCATCGATCATTATCTCGGCAAGGAGACGGTCCAGAACATCCTCGCGTTGCGCTTCGCCAATGAACTCTATGAGCCGATCTGGAACAGCCACTATGTAGACAGTGTGCAGATCACCATGGCGGAGGACATCGGCCTCGGCGGCAGGGCCGGTTACTACGACGGGATCGGGGCCGCGCGCGACGTCATCCAGAACCATCTGCTGCAGTTGCTGGCCCTGACCGCCATGGAAGAACCGGTGAACTTCGGGCCCGACGAGGTCAAGGCCGAAAAGATCAAGGTGCTCGCCGCGACCAGACTGGCGCAACCACTGGACCTGACCACTTCGCGGGGTCAGTACGCGGCCGGTTGGCAGGGCGGTGAGCACGTGGTCGGCCTGCTCGAGGAGGATGGCTTCTCGCACACCTCGACCACCGAGACGTTCGCCGCGATCACACTTGACGTCGACACCCGGCGGTGGGCCGGCGTGCCGTTCTACCTGCGGACCGGAAAACGCCTGGGCCGCAGGGTGACGGAGATCGCGTTGATGTTCAAAAGGGCACCGCATCTGCCCTTCGACGCCACCATGACCGAGGAACTCGGCCAGAATGCCCTGGTGATCCGGGTACAGCCGGACGAGGGAATCACACTGCGGTTCGGGTCGAAGGTCCCGGGCAGCACCATGGAGGTGCGCGACGTCAATATGGACTTCTCTTACGGATCCGCTTTCGCCGAGGATTCCCCGGAGGCCTACGAACGGCTGATCCTCGACGTCCTACTCGGAGAGCCGTCACTGTTCCCCGTCAATGCCGAGGTCGAATTGTCCTGGGAGATATTGGATCCCGCGCTCGACTACTGGGCCGGCCACGGCAAGCCCGAACCCTACCCGTCGGGGACCTGGGGACCTGAGTCGGCATTCGAGATGCTGCAGCGGTCCGGCCGAGAATGGCGCCGCCCGTGATGAGCGGCAGCGAAGAACGGAATTCAGACCCGAGCATGAGCGGCAGCGAAGAACGGAATTCAGACCCGAGCATGAGCGGCAGCGAAGAACGGAATTCAGACCCGAGCATGAGCGGCAGCGAAGAACGGAGTTGGCAGTAGTGATCGTCGACCTGCCGGACACCAGTACCAACACCATCAACAAGCGCATCACCTCGCTGCGGGAGGAAGGCGGCGCCATCACCTTGGGCCGGGTGCTCACCCTGGTCGTCGCACCCGACAGCGAGGAGATCGTCGAAGATGCGATCGAGGCAGCTGTCGGGGCCAGCCGGGAGCATCCGTGCCGCATCATCGTGGTGGTTCCCGCTGACCGCTCGGCACCGGAGGCGCGGCTGGACGGTCAGCTACGGGTAGGAGGTGACGCGGGCGCCGGTGAAGTGGTCGTGCTGACGACGTCCGGCCCGCTGGCCGACCATGCAAGCAGCGTGGTGTTGCCATTCCTGCTGCCCGATACTCCAGTGGTGGCCTGGTGGCCGCGCGTTTCTCCGACGATTCCAGCGCAGGATCCCCTGGGCCGCTTGGCTATTCGCCGGATCACCGATGCCACCGGCGCCCCTGATCCGCTGGCGTCGCTTCGCGGCCGGCTGGCGGGTTACGCCCAGGGCGACACCGACCTGGCCTGGAGCCGGATCACCTACTGGCGGGCCCTGCTAGCCTCCGCCCTGGAGCAGCCCCCATACGAGCCGGTCACCTCGGCGATGGTGTCGGGCCTCGCCGACGAGCCCGCCCTGGACATCCTGGCCGGCTGGCTGGCCAGTCGCATCGACGGGACCGTGACCCGGGCGGTCGGCGATCTGAGGGCGGAGTTGACCCAACCGAGTCAGACCATCACATTGAGCCGGCCGCAGGACGGTTCCACTGCCACGCTGACCCGCACCGGACGTCCCGACGCCAAGCTCCCGCTGGCCCGCCGGGAGACCCGGGAGTGCCTCGCCGAGGATCTGCGCCGACTCGACGCGGACGAGGTCTACCACGAGGCTCTGGCCGGTATTGAGAAGGTGCAGTACAGCTGATCGTGGGTGCAACCGTTCAGATCTACCCAGACACCGACGCCCTGGTAGCCGCGGCCGGCGACCTTCTGGCCGATGCGATTTCGGCCGCGATCGCGGCCCGCGGCGCCGCCGCGATCGTACTCACCGGCGGCGGGACCGGAATAGGCCTGCTCTCCCGTCTGGGCACCCACCCGGTGGCGTGGTCCCGGGTACACCTCTTCTGGGGTGACGATCGCTTCGTTCCCCGTGACGACGACGAGCGAAATGAGAAGCAGGCCCGGGCTGCCCTGCTGGACCGAATCGCGATCCCGGCGGCCAATATCCATCCGATGCCGGCCAGTGACGGTGCTTTCGGCGGTGACCTGGAGGCCGCGGCACGCGCCTACCAGGAGGTTTTGTCCGCCCAGTCCGGGAACGACTCCCCCACGCCGGTGTTCGACGTCCATCTTCTCGGCATGGGCGGCGAGGGCCATATCAATTCGTTGTTTCCGCACACCGGGGCCGTGCGGGAGGTTGAGCGGATGGTGGTCGGGGTCGACGACTCGCCGAAGCCACCCCCGCGCCGGATCACGCTGACCCTGCCTGCGGTGCGCCGCTCTCGACAGGTTTGGCTGGTGGTATCCGGCGCGGCCAAGGCGGACGCGGTGGCCGCCGCATTGGACGGCGCCAACCCGGATGATGTGCCCGCCGCGGGCGCGGTGGGGCTGGAAGAGACGATTTGGCTTCTTGACTCCGCCGCGGCGAGCCAACTGTCAGACTGACCGCCATGGACGACAAGACCCGGCCGCGCACCCCGGCCGAGCGGCTCAGAACGCTGGCTCAGGCGGCCCTCAACGCCGATGAGACCGTCGATCAGATGGACCACATCCTCGACGACCTGGAGCAGAGCCTGACCGGGCTGAACCAGGCGGTGGGCACTATGGAAGCCTCGCTCGAGTACTTCAACAACACGCTGCACCGGCTCAATGAGAGTCTCGGCCAGTTGGAAGGCATGATGGGTCGGGTGATGCGCCTGGTCGACGTAGCCGAGTCCGCGATGGCGCCGGTGGCTGCTACCGAGGCTGCCGTGCGCGGAGCGTTCAACGTCATCCGGCGCAAGTGAGCTCAGCCGCTGTTGCGAAGGGCTGAGGCCAGCCCGCTCATCGTGAGTAGGATTCCGCGCTGCAGGAGTTCGTCATCCTCGCCGCCCCGGTACCGACGAAGCAGCTCCACCTGTAGGTGATTGAGCGGTTCCAGGTAGGGAAATCGGTTGAACACCGAACGGGCCAGTGCCGGGTTGTCGGCGAGCAGGTCTTCCTGGCCGGTGACCAGTTTGTGCATGGCGATGGTGCGTTCGTGCTCGTCCCGGATCGTGCCGAATACCCGCTCACGCAATTCGATGTCGGAGACGAGTTCGGAGTACTGGGCCGCCAAGCCCATATCGGACTTCGCCAGCACCTGCGCCATATTGGAAAGCACCGAACGGAAGAACGGCCATCGGCGATAGAGGTCACGCAATATTTCCACCCGGGCGGGATCCTGATCCGCACCCGGGCCGATCCAGTCCTCGATCGCCGTACCGGTGCCGTACCACCCTGGCAACATCACCCGAGACTGGCTCCAGGCCAGCACCCAGGGGATGGCCCGCAGATCGGTGATCGCGGTGGTCTGCTTGCGGGCCGTCGGCCTACTTCCGATATTGAGCGAGCCGATCTCGCTGACGGGCGTGGACTGCTTGAAGTACTCGACGAATCCCGGGGTTTCGTGGACGAGTTCGGCATATGCGCGCTGAGCCCGAGCAGCGAGTTCGTCCAGAACCCGATAGGCGGGGTCGGCGTCGCCGCCGAGGCCCTCGACGTCCAACAGGGTGGACTCGAGGGTCGCGGCGACCAGACTTTCCAGGTTGCGGTGCGCGATACGGGGCTCGGCGTATTTGGCCGCGATCACCTCACCCTGCTCGGTGAGCCGCAGCGAACCGTTCACCGCACCGGGCGGTTGCGCAAGAATCGCCTCGTAACTCGGGCCGCCACCGCGACCCACCGTCCCGCCGCGTCCGTGGAAGAGCCGCAACCGGATCCCGGTCTTGCGGGCGGAGTCCACCAGGTCCAATTCGGCCCGGTACAGCGCCCAGTTCGCCGCCAGATAGCCGCCGTCCTTGTTGGAGTCGGAGTAGCCGAGCATGACTTCCTGGGTCTGGGCCCGAGCGGCCACCATCGCCCGGTAAAGCGGCACATCAAGGGCGGCCTCCAGGATCGAGGATCCGCGCTGGAGGTCGTCGATAGTCTCGAACAACGGCACGATCCCCACCGGTGCATACGGATCTTCTCGGGAAAGATCAAGCAGCCCAACTTCTTTGAGCAGCAGCGCAGCCTCCAGCATGTCCGACACCGATTGACACATCGAGATGATGTAGGTCGGTACCGCCTCGCCGCCGAGAACGGTTACCGTGCGGGCCGCCGCACCCACGATGTCCAACTCCTTGCGGGCCAGTTCGGACAGCTCGGCCCCGTCACACACCAGTGGGCGCCGGGTCGACAGCTCGGCCACCAACAGCTCGACGCGCAGCCCCTCGGGTAGGGACGCATAATCGGGGTGCACGCCGGCCCATGCCAGCAGCTCCGCCACCACCTGCTCGTGGGTCTCGGAATTCTGCCGCATATCCAGACCGCACAGGTGGAATCCGAACGCGTCGACGGAATCGCGCAACCGGGCCAGACGGTCGTCGGCCAGTAGCGCGCTGCCGTGCACCCGCAGCGAGGTGTCGATGACGTTCAGGTCGGCGAGGAACTCGCGGGAATCCCGGTATCGCGGTAGGCCGAGGTCCAGAGTGTGCTCCGGCGCCCGGTCGAGGATTTCGGCGGCGGCCGCGGTCAGCCGGCCCCGCACCACCCGCACCGCCCTGCGGTAGGGCTCGTCGGCACGCGCCGGCTCGGAGCAGTCGTTGGCCAGGTCCGCGAGATCCGAGTCGACCCGAACCAGTCGGGCCGACATCGACAGTTCCTGCTGCAGGAGCACCAGCTCGTCGAAGTAGTGCGCAAACGCGGTGAAGGCAGCCCGGCCGGTGGCCAGTTCCACGACCGCGGCGGTGACGTTCGGGTT
This sequence comes from Actinomycetes bacterium, assembly GCA_022600695.1. Classification (GTDB taxonomy): domain Bacteria; phylum Actinomycetota; class Actinomycetes; order Mycobacteriales; family Mycobacteriaceae; genus Mycobacterium. The sequence continues at coordinate 15,545 of JAHZJY010000169.1, forward strand.
GCCGTCGCGGTCACCGCCGATCCAGGATCCCGGCCGAACGATCGGCCGGTCCAGGAGATCGGCATCCGGCCAGCGGCTACGCAACTCATCGCGAACCGCGGCGTTCACCTTGGGGATGACCTCGAAGAACGCCGCCGGGTAGTACCGGAGGCCGGCTTCGATCTCGTCGGCGACCTTCAGCCGGGACAACCGGATCAACGCCGTCTGCCAGAGCGTGAGAATCTCGCGGCGCAGTTCCCGTTCGACCTGCCGGCCGTCCTCGGTCTCGTCCTGGCCGTGCAGCCGCAGCCGCATCAGCCGGGTGATGTGGTTCTGCGTGTCGAAAACGGTACGCCGTCGGGTCTCGGTCGGATGCGCGGTGATCACCGGGGACACCAACGCGCCACGCAGTGCGGCGGCGACGGTATCGGACCGCAGGTCGGCCGCGTCGAGTTTGCGGTAGGTAGCTGCCAGGGTGCTGTCCGGCGGCGGCTCCCCCGCAGCGACGTGTACCGCACGCCGACGTTCGCGGTGGATATCCTCGGCGACGTTGGCCAGTAGCGCGAAATTGCTGAATGCACGGATCACCGGGATCGCCTGGTGGATATCGATACCGTCGAACATCCGGGCCAGTTCCGCCCGGTCGATCTCCGAGCGCCGCACCCGGAAGGATTCCACCCTCGCCCGCTCCACGAGGTCGAACACCGCCTCACCATTCTGCTCGCGAACCGTATCGCCCAGGATCGCCCCGAGAAGGCGGATATCCTCGCGCATCGGTTCGGTCGCCTCCCGGCCGAGCTGTGTGCGGCGAACCCCGCCGATCGGTTCCAACGTCACCTCGGAGACCTGAGTCATGTGACAAGTATCGGTGCCCGTGCGGGCACTCGCAGTACGAGTGCCCGACAGAGTTGTGCACAAGCCGGGTTTCATCCACAGTCACCGGGACTGGGCCTATTTTTCGAACATATTTTCGATATCCTGGTGTCATGAGCACGTCCGCCGAACCGTTCCCCGCATCCGAGCTGCACGCCCTGGTCCGGGCGGATCTCGCGGTCATCGATGCCGCACAGGACCGGTTGCGTTCGACGTGTACAGATCTGGCCGGCAACGCATTTCGCATTGAGGTCGCTGAGCGACTGGAGAAGCAGCAGCGCACCAACCGCGGATTGTCCTACCGCATGTTCGGTGAGGTCGCCGCACCCGTCGACAGCCACGAAGATCCCCGGTTGCCGGCCGGGGTCAAGATGCGTGACCTGCTGGGCGCTCGACTGCATCTGACCCGGGGTGAGGTCACCCGGCGCTTCCGGATCGCCGCGCGCATCCGTCCGCGTCGTTCGCTGACCGGGCCGCCGCTGCCGCCGGAACTGCCCGCACTGGCCACCGCGGTGCAGGCAGGAGAGGTCGGCGAGGACCACATCGCCGCGGTATGTCGCGGCCTCGATGCGCTGCCCGCCGCGGTATCCGCCGCCGACCGGGACGCTGCCGAGCGGACGTTGGTCCGCCACGCCCGGGAACAGGATGCCAAGTTCGTCGAAGCCATCGGTACGACCATTGCCGACTGCCTCAATCCCGACGGCAACTTCACCGACGAGGATCGCGCCAGACGCCGGGGCCTGGTGTTGGGCAAGCAACGACCGGACGGCATGAGCCGACTCTCCGGATGGCTCGACCCGGAGGCACGCGCCTATGTCGAGGCGGTGACGGCGGCGATCCGGCCGGGTCGGCATCTGCCCAGAGGTGACGGCGATGCCGGGTCGGGGCAGCGGGACAACCGCTCGGCCGAGCAGCGCTGCCACGACGGTGTGAAACTGGGCCTCTCGGCGGCGATGGCGTCCGGGGGACTCGGAAAGCATCGCGGTCTTCCGGTGACGGTGATCGCCACCACGACGCTGGCCGAGCTCGATCAGGCGGCCCGCGCGGTCGACGATCCCGGGGTCCCGATGCCCGCCCCGGCCCGCACCGGCGGCACCGGCCGACTACCGATGCGCGACCTGATCCGGATGGCAGCCGGGTCGGTCCACTACCTATTGGTTTTCGAAGACCACTCTGACCGCCCGCTGTACCTGGGTCGCAGCAAGCGCATCGCGACGGCTGATCACCGCATCGTCTGCTACGGCCGCGACGGCGGGTGCACCAAACCGAACTGCTTCGAGCCGGGCTACCACTCCGAGGTCCACCACGCACGTGGCTGGCAGGCCGGCGGCACCACCGATGCCGATAACCTCTACTTCGGCTGTCCGGCCGATCATGCTGCTGTGACCGACGGCGAGTACACAACGTCGGTGACCGATGGCGGCCGTATCGCTTGGGATGACGGCACCGGACCGCCACGGGTCAATCGGGTCCACCACCCGGAGGAACTGCTCGACGACGAGTCCGGGTGACTCAGCGACATACGTCGGGCATTACGGGAGGATCGGTTCATGACACAGGCCACCGTTTTCACCGCCGCACGGGTCATCACCATGGACCCGGATCTGCCGGACGTGACGGCGGTCGCGGTGGACGATGGCCGGATCACCGCCGTCGGCGCCCTGCAGGATCTCCGCGATACCGGGCGGATTGATGACACCTTCGCCGATGCGGTGCTCTGCCCGGGCCTGATCGATCAACATCTGCACCCGATTCTGGGAGCGTCGACCCTGACGACAGAGGTCATCGCAATCGAGGACTGGCCGCTGCCGGATCGGACCTTTCCTGCTGCCCGTTCAGCGCAGGAGTACCGGCGGCGACTCATCGAAGCCGACCACGGGCTGAAGGACCCGCAGGAGTGGCTGTTCACCTGGGGGTATCACAAGCTCTGGCATGGGCCGCTGGATCGCGACGCCCTGGACTCGGTGAGCTCCACCCGACCAATAGCGGTGTGGCAGCGATCCTGCCACGAGTGGTACCTGAACACCGCCGCCATCGACGCGCTGGGCCTGACCGCAGAGCAGATGGCCGGGCACGGGCCGGCCAGCACCATGGTGGACTTCGCTGCCGGGCACTGGTGGGAATCCGGGATGAACCTGCTGCTGCCCAGAATCTCCGCGGTCATGATGACCCCGCAACGACTATCCGCCGGGCTGTACCGAATGGTCGGCTATCTGCACGCCAACGGTGTGACGGCTATCAACGAGCCCGGCATCATGTGGGCCGTCGAGCCGTGGGATCTTTATCAGCAGATTCTCGGCTCGGACGACACACCCTTCGGATCGACATTCCTGGTGGATGCGCGCAGTCAGGCCGATGCCGGGATGGACCCCACTGATGCAGTGGCCGACGCCGAGGCGCAGGTGGCGCGCGCATCGTCGGGAAAGGTGCGACTGCTGCCCAGGCAGGTGAAATTGTTCGCCGACGGGGCGATCATCAGCCAGCTCATGCAGATGCGCGATCCATACCTCGACGATGCCGGCCGCCCAGACCCCTGTCACCACGGCGAGTGGATGATGCAACCGGAGACTTTCCGGGCGTTCGCCCGCGTGTACTGGGAAGCCGGCTGGCAGTTACACGTTCACGTCAACGGCGACGCGGGACTAGAGCTGGTGCTCGACACCGTCGAGGACTGCCTGGCGCAGTGGCCGAGGGCCGACCATCGGACCGTCATCGTGCACTTCGCGAACTCGACCGAGGAGCAAGTCGACCGTATTGCCCGGCTGGGCTGCCTGGTCTCGGCCAACCCCTACTACCCGGTGGGCTTCGCGGACATGTATGCCGCGCACGGCCTCGGCGAACAGCGGGCCGACCAGATGGTCCGAGCCCAATCTGTGCTTCGCCGGGGGATTCCGCTGTCTTTGCACTCCGATCTACCGATGGGGCCGGCTGAGCCGCTGCGGCTGGCCTCGTTCGCGGTCAATCGGCGCACTCCGAGCGGACGGGTCGCCGGACCGGATCAGAGAATCAGCGTGCATGACGCGCTACGGGCGGTGACCATCGAGGCGGCTTACTCGTGGCGGATGGAAAACGAGCTGGGAAGCATCACTCCCGGGAAGGCCGCGACTTTCACGGTGCTCGCGGAAGACCCCTATGCGACCGAACCGTCCCGGCTGGGTGATATCGGGGTGCTCGGCACCGTATACCAGGGACGCTGGTTTCCCGCGCCCACCCGCTTCAGGAGTACTTGATCTGCAGCGCGACGCCCACGATGGCCACCAGCCAGATGCCGGTTACGAATAGTGTCAGCCGGTCGAGGTTCTTCTCGACCACGGTCGAACCGGACAGGCTCGATTGCACGCCGCCGCCGAACAGCGTCGACAGACCGCCGCCTTTGGCGCGGTGAAGCAGCACCAGCAGCACCACGAGCACACTGGTGACC
>JAHZJY010000170.1 GCA_022600695.1 Actinomycetes bacterium
AGGAGGAACGTGATCAGTGCGGTCACACCGATCGCCGCAATGGTCAGCGCACCGGGCGGAGCCACCTGCGGAGCACCCTGCGGCGCATCGGTGAAGAACATCAGCACGATCACCCGAACGTAGAAGTAGGCGGCGATTGCGCTGGCGATCACGCCGACGATCACCAGAGGAATCGCCCCGCCCTCGCCGGCGGCACTGAAGACCGCGAACTTACCGACGAAACCGCCGGTCAGCGGTATGCCGGCAAAAGCCAGCAGAAACAGTGCGAACACCAGACCGGTCAGTGGATGGCGGCGGCCCAGGCCGGCCCAGTGGGCCAGGGCGGTCTGCTCCTCGCCGTCGCTGCCGCGCACCACACTGACAACGGCGAAAGCCCCCACCGTGCTGAAACCGTAAGCCACCAGGTAGAACAACGTGCCGGCCACCCCGGCCGGGTTGTCGGCGATCACACCGACGAGGATGAAACCGGTATGCGCCACAGCCGAATACGCGAGCATCCGTTTCACGTCGGCCTGGGTGACCGCGGCTATTGTGCCCACCGCCATGGTCAGGATTGCCACCGCCCACAGCACGGGCCGCCAATCATCCTTCAGCGCCGGGACCGCGACGTAGAGAACCCGCATCAGTGCACCGAAGGCGGCGATCTTGGTGGCTGCTGCCATGAATCCGGTGATTGCGGTGGGTGCGCCCTGATAGACGTCGGGAACCCAGGAGTGGAACGGAACCGCGCCGACTTTGAACAGCAGGGCCACCACAACCAGTGCGGTTCCGATCAGCGCGAGTGTGGTGTTGTCCGGGCCGGTGCGCAGGGCCTCGGCGATCCCGGTCAGACTCAAGGTGCCGGCGTAGCCGTACAGCAGGGCCATACCGTAGAGGAAGAACGCCGACGAAAACGCCCCCAGCAGAAAGTACTTCAGCGACGCTTCCTGAGATTGCAGCCGGCGGAATCGGGCCAGGCCGCACATCAGGTATAGCGGTAACGAGAGTACCTCGAGCGCGATGAACATGGTCAGCAGGTCACCGGAGGCGGTGAAGAGCATCATGCCGCCGACGGAGAACATGGTCAGCGGGAACACCTCGGTCTGGGTGATCCGCGCCTGGGTCGCCACCTTTTCGGCAAGGCTGCCCGGCACTGTCGACGCCTGGGCGGTGAAGGCGTCCAAACCCGCAGCGCCGGTGTCGAATCCACCGCGGCGCTCGCCGATCAACAGGACGCTGAACACCGCTACCAGCAGGATGGCGCCCTGCAGGTACAGCCCGGGTCGGTCGATGACCACCGCGCCCACTGCGGCGGTCCGGCCGGTCGTGGTCTGGCGGTAGACGTCTACCAGTGCGCCGAAGGCGGCCAGTAGACCGGTCAGGCTCAGCGACACCTGGGTGGCGTAGCGCGCTCTGCGGGGCAGGAAGGCCTCCACGATCACACCGGCCACCGCGACGCCGAGGACGATCAGCACCGGCGCGAGCAGGCTGAATTCGACGCTCGGGGCGGTCATCGGGAGCCCTCCGCGGACAGTTCCGGGGCGGGGTCGGACTGGTGGATCGAGGTCAGCGTGTGCTCGACGGCCGGGTTGATGACGTCCAGGGCGATCTTGGGATAGACGCCCAGGGCCAGCAGCAGTGCCACCAGTGGGGCCACCACCACCAACTCTCGCGGCCGCAGGTCCGGGAGGTGTTCATTACCGGCGGTGACCGGGCCGGTCATCATCCGCTGATACATCCACAGCACGTAGACCGCGGAGAGCACCAGTGCCGGCGCGGCGAGCACCGCGAACACCGGGTAGCGGGTGAAGGTGCCGACCAGCACCAGGAACTCGCTGATGAACGGTGCCAGTCCGGGCAGCGACAGGGTGGCCAGTCCGGCGATGAGGAAGGTGCCGGCCAGTACCGGCGCCACCTTCTGCACCCCGCCGTAGTCGGCGATGGCCCGGGTGCCCCGACGGCTGACCAGGAATCCGGCGATGAGGAACAGCGCGGCCGTGGCGATTCCGTGGTTGACCATGTACAGGGTGGACCCCGACTGGCCCTGGCTGGTCATGACGAATATCCCGAGGATGATGAACCCGAAGTGGCTGATCGAGGTGTAGGCGATCAGCCGCATCACGTCGGTCTGCCCGATCGCCAGGATCGCCCCGTAGAGGATCCCGATCACTGCGCAGGTGATCACCAACGGACGGAACAGTGTCGCGGAGTCGCCGAATAACGGCAGGCAGTAGCGCAGCATGCCGAAGGTGCCGACCTTGTCCATGACGGCCATCATCAGCACCGCCGAGGCGGGTGTGGCCTGTACCGCGGCATCAGGCAGCCACCGGTGCAGTGGCCACAGTGGGGCTTTGATCGCGAAGGCGAACAGGAACCCGCCGAAGATCGCGTGGGCCACCACGGGTGCCATGACGAACTCACCGCTGCTCACCGCGTCGGCGATCTGGCGGAAGTCGAAGGTACCCCCGGGGAAAGCCGGACTGGTCGACGTGGCGACGTACAGGCCGACGAGAGCGGCCAGCATGATGAGCCCGCCGAACAGGTTGTAGAGCAGAAATTTCACCGCGGCGGGAGACGCCCCTCGGCCGGTATCGGATCCGGACGTCCTGGCGCCGCCGAAACCCCCGATCAGGAAGTACATCGGGATCAGCATCGCCTCGAAGAACACGTAGAACAGCAGGATGTCCAACGCGATCAGCGACATCAGCACCATGCCCTCGACAGCGAGCATGAGAGCGATGTAACCGTGTGCGGCACGCAGCGGCATCCGGGGCCGGTCATCGGCGTCATTCCAGCCGGCGATCAGCAACAGCGGCATCAGAACCGCGGTGAGCACTACCAGCGCCAGAGCGATACCGTCGACACCGAGGATGTATCCGGTGCCGAAAGACGCTATCCAGGGCCGGTTCTCGACGAACTGGTACTGCGGGCCGGCCGGATCGAAGCGGACCGCGAGCAGGATCGCCAACGCCAGTACCGCCAGTGACACCGCAAGCCCGGTGTACTTGGCCGCGGTGCGCATCGTTGCCGGCAGCAACACGATGGCGAGCGCGCCGAGGATCGGCAGCGCCCACAGCACGCTGAGCAACGGGAAGTCCGTCACCGTCTCACCTCCACATCGCCGCGATCAGGACCGCACCGGCGAACAGACCGGTCCCGGCCAGCATGGTCAGGGCGTAGTTGCGGGCGAACCCGGTCTGCAATCCACGCAGCCAGTCCGATATCCGGCGTATCCCGCCGGCCAGCCCATCGGCGCCGCCCTCGAGTGCGATGTCGTCGACGGCGACCAGTGCCGTGGTGACCTGGCTGCCACCGCGCATGAAGACCGTCTCGTTGACCGCGTCGCCATAGAGATCGTGGCGGGCCGCCACG
>JAHZJY010000171.1 GCA_022600695.1 Actinomycetes bacterium
GACGAGTTGTCTCTGACCACTGCTCCGTTACTCGTCGGTGGAACAGCCGTGCGTATCGCTGTCGGCGGAACGGACGTCGTGAGCCGGATGCGCCGCGCGCACGTCCTCGCCGACGAGGACGGCTATCTCTATTCGCGTTACACCCGGACGAGCTGATCGGCGTGCCGGGACCGCGGCTGCGGGGTCGCTACTGTGGTGCCATGCGTCGGCCGGGTCGGGTGTCAGCCGCCATCAGCGCGGGCAGCGCCATGCTGATGGTGCTCACCGGTTGCGCTCCCTGGCTGGCGGCCGACCCGCAATTCGCCACGGATTCGGCGAGCAACTCCGAGACGATTCCCACCACCAGCGCGGCCCCCGGAGGCCCGCTGGCGATCAGCGCGCCCAACAGCGACCTGGTCTGGCGGGACTGCACCGCCAAGGTGTTCGGTGACGCCGGAACGTCGCGGCTCCCCGGTGTCGCGCTGGAGTGCGCCGACTACGACGCCGATCTCGATCCGGTGGCCGGTGCGAGCGGCACTCTGACCATCGGTGTGGTGCGCGCGCGGTCGGTGAAAACTCCACCGGATGCCGGACCGCTGGTCTTCACCACCGGGTCGGATCTCCCTTCCTCGCTGCAACTGCCGGTCTGGCTGTCCCGATCGGGGGCCGACGTTCTCTCCAAGCACCCGATCGTGGCGGTTGACCGTCGCGGAATCGGACTGTCAAGCGCTATCGATTGCCGTGATGACTACGACCGGCGGGAAATGCGGGAACAAGCCCAATTCCAGTCCGGAGACGACCAGGTCGCCAACCTGGGTGCCATCACGTTGACGGCGACCACCGGCTGCACCGACGCCCTCGCGCCCGGCAGTTCGGCATATGACAACTCGCGGGCCGCTGAAGATCTCGAGCGGCTCCGCAGCACCTGGGACGTACCGGCGCTGGCGGTGATCGGCATCGGTAACGGCGCCCAGGTGGCGCTGGCCTACGCCGCCTCGCACCCCGACAAGGTCTCCCGCCTGGTGCTGGACTCGCCCGTCCCGCCCGGCGTCAGCGCCGAATCGGCCGCCAACGACCGGGTCAAGGCGCAGCAGTCGGCCCTCGATGCGTTCGCCGCGCAGTGCGTCGCGGTCAACTGTGCGCTGGGACCGGACCCCAAAGGCGCTGTCGATTCGCTCCTGGCAAGCGCGCGCGCCGGGCGCGGGCCGGGCGGCCTGTCGGTAGCGGTCCTGGCCAACGCCATCATCACCGCCCTCGGATACCCATCCGGCGACCGAATCGGCAGCACCGTCAAACTGGCCGATGCCCTTGCCGCTGCCCGCACCGGGGACACAAATCAGCTCAACAGCCTGGCCAATCAGGCCGAGGCCATTCGCGGCACGGACGGACAGTTCGTCAACAATTGCAGCGACTCCCTCAACCGGCCCACCCCGGACCGGGTGCGTGAGCTAGTCGTCGACTGGGGTAAGCAATATCCCCAATTCGGAACCATCGCCGCCCTGAATCTGGTGAAGTGCCTCAACTGGCCGAGTGGCTCAGCCCCGCCTGACCCGCAGAACATTGCCGTCAACGTGCTGCTGCTGGGGGTCCGGAACGATCCGATCGCCGGCGGCGAGGGGGTACCGGCCACGGCGGCGACCATCATCAACGCCGGCGCCACCAGCAGGCGAGTCATGTGGCAAGGCACCGGGCACGGCGCGAGCATCTACTCGGCCTGCGCGCTACCGCCGGTACTGAGCTACCTGGAGACCGGGGACATCCCGCCGACCGACACCTTCTGCCCAGCCTGACGGCCAACGGCACCGGGCCGGTGTACCGTGCGGTCGTGGCAGTGGCTGACTCGATCCGCGCCGGCTTGTTGAACGCCTTCGGGCCGCGCTCCAGTCCCCCGAGCACCGCGACGGTTCTGCGTTCGGTGTTGTGGCCGATAGCGATCATGTCGATCGTCCACCGCACCTACGTTCTGACGTCCAACGGTTACATCACCGATGACTGGGCCCCGGTCTACCGAGCGGTGCGCAACTTCCGCGCCGGCGTCGCCATTTATAACGAGAACTTCGACCTCGTCGACCCGCACTATCTGTATCCCCCGGGCGGCACGCTGCTGATGGCCCCTTTCGGTTATATCGACAGCGAGTTCGCCGCCCGCAATTGGTTCATTCTGTTCAACACCGTGGCCATCATCGGCGCCGGCGTCCTGCTGGTGCGGCTGTTCAGGTTTCCGATGTCGTCGGTGGCACTCCCGGCGCTGCTCGCGGCCATGTTTGTCACCGAATCAGTGACCAACACCTTGGTGTTCACCAACGTCAACGGCATCATCCTGCTGCTCGAGGTGCTGTTCCTGGGATGGCTTCTCGATGGCCGGATGAGTCGGGAGTGGTTGGCCGGTATCGCGATCGGGCTGTCCCTGGTGGTCAAACCGGTGTTGGCAGTGCTGCTGCTACTACCGCTGTTGAACCGCCAGTGGCGCACCCTGGCCGCCGCCGTCGCGGTGCCGGTCGCCTTCAATGCGGTGGCTTGGCCGTTGGTCTCGGACCGGATGAACTTCATCAACCGCACGCTGCCCTACCTGTCCGCCACCCGCGACTACTTCAACAGTTCGGTACTCGGTAACGGGGTGTACTACGGGCTGCCGATGTGGCTGATCTTCGTGTTGCGGGTGCTCTTCGTGGCCCTGGCGGTGGCGAGTCTGTGGCTGCTCAGTCGCTACTACCGCAGCCGGGACCCGCTGTTCTGGGCGCTCACCTCCTCCGGGGTGTTGCTGATCACCTCCTGGCTGGTGCTCTCGCTGGCTCAGGGGTACTACTCGATGCTGCTGTTCCCGTTCCTCATGACGGTGGTGCTGTCCAACTCGGTGCTGCGAAACTGGCCGGCTTGGCTGGCCACCTACGGATTCCTGACCATGGACCGCTGGTTGATGTGGCGCTGGCCCACCACTGGGCGTTTCCTGGAATACATGAAGATCACCTACGGCTGGTCATTGATGCTCGTCGTGGTGTTCTGTGTGCTGTACTTCCGCTATCTGGACGCGAAGTCGGACCGGCGGCTCGACGCGGGCATCGATCCGCCGTGGATGTCACCTCAGCCGCGGCAGCCCGGGACTCCCACGCCGAGTGTGACACCGGCGTGACGCTGGACGCCGAGCGCCGCCCCGGCCTCCCACCGGGCCCACTGTCGCGCTAGCGTGCAGCCATGAGTTCGATTCCCGCACCGAGGCTGGAACTATCCGATGACCAGTGGCGCGAACGGCTCACCGGTGAGGAGTACCACGTCCTGCGCCAGGCCGGCACCGAACGCCCCTTCGTCGGCGAATACACCGACACCACGACCGAAGGTGTCTACCAGTGCCGGGCCTGCGGCTGCGAGGTGTTCCGCAGCACCGAAAAATTCGAGTCGCACTGCGGATGGCCGTCGTTCTTCGACCCGTCGAACTCCGAGGCGGTGATCCTGCGCCCGGATGATTCGTTGGGTACGCACAGGGTGGAGGTGCTGTGCGCCGGCTGCCACAGCCACTTGGGGCATGTGTTCGCCGGGGAGGGCTACCCGACACCTACCGATCAGCGGTACTGCATCAATTCGATCTCATTGCGTCTGGTGCCGCCGGCCACCTGACTTGTCTTCTGGACCGTCCCGGCTTCAAGGGAGCCGGCTGACCAACTCCTCCACGTCCACCCGCGGGCCGGTGAAGAACGGAATTTCTTCACGAACGTGTCGACGGGCCTCGGTGGCGCGTAGATCGCGCATCAGGTCCACGATTCGGTGCAGCTCATCAGCCTCGAAAGCCAGAATCCACTCGTAGTCACCCAACGCGAAGGCCGGGACGGTATTGGCGCGGACGTCCTTGTAGTCGCGGGCGGCCATCCCGTGATCGGCCAGCATCTTGCGCCGCTCGCCGTCCGGGAGCAGGTACCAGTCCAGCGACCGCACGAACGGGTAGACGCAGACGTAGTTGCCGGGTTCCTCGCCGGCCAGGAACGCCGGCACGTGACTCTTGTTGAACTCGGCCGGCCGGTGCAGCGCAACACTGCTCCACACCGGCCTGGTGGCGCGGCCCAGGCTGGTGGTGCGACGGAAGTCGCTGTAGGCCGCCTGCAGCGTTTCGATCCGTTCCGCGTGAGTCCAGATCATGAACTCCGCATCGGCCCGCATACCGGCAACGTCATAGAGACCGCGGACCACAACGCCCCGCTCTTCCTGCTGTTTGAGGAAAGTCGAGGTCTCGTCGATCACGGCCGCCCGAGATTCCTCGTCGTAGCCCAGCACCCCGGGCTGCACGGCGAAGGCCGAGAACATCACATACCGGATGGTGGCGTTGAGCGTGTCGTAGTCCAGTCTCGCCATGCGTCTATGGTGCCACGCCCAGGCCGGCAGTCGAATTCCGAACCAATCCGGGAACATCACCGGAATCCAC
>JAHZJY010000172.1 GCA_022600695.1 Actinomycetes bacterium
CAACCCGGATGGCACCGTCACCGTGCTGGTCGGGCCCGTTGATCCTGGCGGCGGCAACTGGCTGGACACCAAAGGCCGCTCGGAGACCATCTTGTTGGCCCGGTACCTGCTGCCCCGAGACGACTTGGCATTGCCGGCGGAACCGATTCACCGGATCCGGGCCGCCGCGGCCGGCGAGAAAGACGCCGTCCCCCTGCCCGCCCGGCGCTCAGTCCGGATCCGGGCTCCCGTCGTAGCGCAATTGCGGCATCGCTGTGGTCATGTCCCCGTAGAGGATCGCCATCCGGTCGAGGTACCAGAGCTTGATGCCGGTGATGAGCAGCATGCCGACCACAGTGGGCCACACCAGGAGGTCGACCAGACCCCACACCAGGAACGGAAGCCCGCTTAGTTGCGCGAGGTTGAGCACATGCGGGACGCGCCGGTGCCGCGCAGGTACCGGAACTCTGTTGCGGTTCGACCAGAGTCGCTCGCCGAAGACCCCCTTGCTCATCCAGGCGCTGTCATCGGCAGCCGGGCCGAAGGATCGCGGATTCAGCCAGATCCAGGCCAATGCGCCTGCGACCGGGATCAGCGACCACGGCCCCCACCAGACCCGGCTCCAGATGGCCACCGCCAGCAAAGGCAGTGCGGTGACCACCCGGGTCCACCCGCTGTACGGGTTGGCGTGCCGTGCCCAACCTGCGTCGTCGAGGCGGAAGGCCCGGGCGACCCGGGCTTCGGCGGTCACCGTTCGACCCTATCGCTCAGTCCCGCCGAAACCGGGCCGACGCCGGCAAAGCTTAGGCGGTCTCGGTGATCGGCCGGTCGACCCAGCTCATCAGATCACGCAGCTTCTTCCCGGTGACCTCGATCGGGTGCTCGGCGTTACTCTTCCGCAGCCCCTCGAGTTCGGAGTTGCCGTCCTCGACGTTGGCCACCAGCCGCCTGACGAAAGTGCCGTCCTGAATATCCCGCAGGATTGCCCGCATCCGCTCCTTGGTGTCGGCATCGATGACCCGCGGCCCGGACAGGTAGCCGCCGAACTCCGCGGTGTCGGACACCGAGTAGTTCATCCGGGCGATACCGCCCTCGTACATCAGGTCGACGATCAGTTTGAGTTCATGCAGCACCTCGAAGTAGGCCAGCTCCGGGGCGTAGCCCGCCTCCACCATGACCTCGAAGCCGTTCTTGACCAGTTCCTCGGTGCCACCACACAACACGGCCTGCTCACCGAACAGGTCGGTCTCGGTCTCGTCCTTGAACGTGGTCTTGATCACCCCGGCCCGGGTGCCGCCGATGGCCTTGGCATAGGACAGCGCCAGCGCCAGGCCCTCACCGGTCGGGTCCTGCTCGATCGCCACCAGGCACGGCACACCCTTGCCGTCGACGAACTGGCGGCGCACCAGGTGACCCGGCCCCTTGGGGGCCACCATCCCGACCGTGACGTCAGCGGGCGGCTTGATCAGGCCGAAGTGGATGTTGAGGCCGTGGCCGAAGAACAGCGCGTCGCCGGCCTTCAAATTCGGCTCGATATCGCCGGTGAAGATCCCGGCCTGTGCGGTGTCGGGTGCCAGCAGCATGATCACATCGGCCCACTTGGCGACCTCCGCAGGAGTGTCGACCTCCAGGCCCTGCTCGGTGACCTTCTCCCGGGACTTCGAGCCCTCCTTGAGGCCGACCTTCACCTGCACACCGGAGTCTCGAAGGCTCAGCGAATGCGCGTGGCCCTGGCTGCCGTAACCGATCACGCCGACCTTGCGGCCCTGGATGATCGACAGGTCGGCGTCGTCGTCGTAGAACAATTCGATTGCCACGTGTAACTTTCCTTCTTTCGTCCGTTATTTCGAGTTCGTCATGCCGCGGGGTCCGCGCGATAGTGCTACCACACCGGATTGAACCGTCTCGCGGATGCCGTACGGCTCCAGTACCCGCAGCAGCGCCTCGAGCTTTTCCGCGGTACCGGTCGCTTCCACGGTCAACGAGTCGTTGGACACGTCGATGATCTTGGCGCGGAAAAGATTCGCCGCTTCGATCACCTGGCTACGAGTTGTGGTGTCGGTACGCACCTTGATCAGCACCAACTCACGCGCCACCACGTTGTCGTCCTCGTGTTCGAAAATCTTGATGACGTTGATGAGCTTGTTCAGTTGCTTGGTGATCTGCTCGAGTGGGGTCTCCTCGGCGGTGACCACGATTGTCATCCGGGACATGTTCTTGTGCTCGGTAGCACCCACGGCCAGTGACTCGATATTGAACCCCCGGCGGGAGAACAACGCGGCGACGCGAGCCAGCACGCCGGGCTTGTCCTCGACGAGAACCGAAAGTGTGTGTGTGACCGTGTTTCCCATCAGGCTCGTCCCTCCTCATTGTCCTCGTCGAACAGTGGACGGATGTTGCGGGCGGCCATGATCTCGTCATTGCCGGTGCCGGCGGCCACCATGGGCCACACCTGCGCGTCGGCGCCGACGATGAAGTCGATCACCACGGGGCGATCGTTGATCGCACGGGCCTCGTTGATGACGTCTGCAACGTCTTCCTCACGCTCGCATCGCAATCCGACGCACCCGAGCGCCTCGGCCAGCTTGACGAAATCGGGGATACGCCGGCTGTGGGTGGACAGATCGGTCTGGCTGTAGCGCTCGCCGTAGAACAGCGTCTGCCACTGCCGCACCATACCCAGGTTGCCGTTGTTGATCAGGGCAACCTTGATCGGCACGCCCTCCACCGCGCAGGTCGCCAGTTCCTGGTTGGTCATCTGGAAACAGCCGTCGCCGTCGATCGCCCACACCTCGGTGTCGGGGCAGGCCATCTTGGCGCCCATGGCCGCCGGGATGGCGTAACCCATGGTGCCCAGCCCGCCGGAGTTGAGCCAGGTGCGCGGCTTCTCGTAGGAGATGAACTGTGCCGCCCACATCTGGTGCTGGCCGACCCCGGCGACGTAGATGGCATCCGGGCCGGCGATCTTTCCCAACTCGGAGATGACGTATTCGGGGCTCAGGCTGCCGTCGTGCTGCGGCGCCCAACTCAGCGGGTAGGTCTCCCGCAGGCCGTTGAGGTAAGCCCACCAGTCGGTGAGGTCGGCGTCCCTGATGCCCTCGTTGCCGATCCGGTCGGGACCGGCAGACTGGTGTCGAAGCGCACCAATCAGGTCGCGGATGACGGCCTTGATATCGCCCACGATCGGGACGTCGGGGTTGCGGTTCTTGCCGATCTCGGCCGGGTCGATATCGGCGTGAATCACCTTGGCACCGGGGGCAAACGTGTCCAGCTTGCCGGTTACCCGGTCGTCGAAGCGGGCGCCGAGAGTGATCAGCAGGTCGCTCTTCTGCAGAGCGGCCACCGCCGCCACCGTGCCGTGCATACCGGGCATCCGGAGGTTCTGGGGATGGCTGTCCGGGAAGGCCCCGCGCGCCATCAGGGTGGTGACCACCGGGATGCCGGTCAGCTCGGCCAGTTCGTGCAGTT
Source organism: Actinomycetes bacterium (assembly GCA_022600695.1). GTDB lineage: Bacteria > Actinomycetota > Actinomycetes > Mycobacteriales > Mycobacteriaceae > Mycobacterium. Next base: position 3,448 of record JAHZJY010000172.1, read on the forward strand.
CCTCACATGCGTCACCGCGGATCACCCCGCCGCCGACATAGAGCGCCGGTTTGCGGGCCGCGGTGATCAGCTTCGCGGCCTCTTTGATCTGTCGGCCGTGCGGCTTGGTGTTCGGCTTGTAGCCGGGCAGTTCCAGCTGCGGCGGCCAGGAGAAGGTGCACTGGCTCTGCAGGACGTCTTTCGGAAGGTCGACGAGAACAGCACCGGGGCGTCCGGTGGCGGCGATGTGGAACGCTTCGGCGAGCGAACGCGCGATATCGTCGCCGTCGCGGACCAGGATGTTGTGCTTGGTGATCGGCATGGTCATACCGGTGATGTCAGCCTCCTGGAAGGCATCGGTGCCGATCAGGCTGCGCCCCACCTGCCCGGTGATCGCAACGACCGGGATGGAGTCCATCTGGGCGTCGGCCAGCGCAGTCACCAGGTTCGTCGCCCCCGGGCCGGAGGTGGCCATCATCACGCCGACCCGTCCGGTCGCGTGCGCGTAGCCGCTGGCCGCGTGGCCGGCTCCCTGCTCATGGCGCACCAGGACGTGCCGCAGCTTGCGCGAGTCGAAGAGCGGGTCGTACACCGGCAGCACGGCCCCGCCGGGGATGCCGAATATCAACTCGACGTCGAGTTCCTCCAACGATCGCACTACGGCCTCAGCTCCGGTGAGCTGCTGCGGCGCGACCCGACTGTCGACGGGGTTCACGGGTTCGTGATGGGCGCCGTTCGTCGGGAAGGGATCAGCCGAGGTGTTCGTCGCTCGGGTGGCGGGTGCGCTCACTGGGGTCCTCGATCTCTTGAACTGTGTTTCCTGGGGCGATGTCGACGGGTTTGACAACAAAAAACCCCCGTCAGCGTCGGCAGCTGTACGAGGGTGGCGCGCTGGTGCGTGTGGCTAAACCCGGCGGAGGGCTAGCGCGGCACCAACGCGCTGACCTACTACGATTTCTCCGCCGGACAACATAGTGCTGAAGGTTAGTCGCGCCACAGGTCAGGCGTCAAATTGCCGGCAGTGCCATGATGGGCGTCATGGCAGGCGGCCCCGGCAGTACCTCCACGGTGATCCGGATCTCCCGGATGGCGCATTTCGCCTCCGCCTTCCTGGCCCTCGCGCTCCTCGCAATCGTCCCGGCGCTCGGCACATCGGGTCTGACGCTGTTGGTCATCCCGGTGCTGATTTCGGTGGCCATCGAACGGCTGCGCACCGTGGCCGACCGAGAGACCGTCACCGCCCGCACGCTGGTCAGCAGCCAGACGTTGCCGTGGTCTGAGATCGTCGGTCTCAAGTTCACCCGCGGGGGTTGGGCACGGGCCTGCCGGGACGGCGCCGACGACGTGCTGTTACCGGCAGTGACTTTCGCGACGCTGCCACTGCTGACCGCCGCCAGCGAGGGGAAGGTCCCGAATCCGTATCAGCGCTCCGACCTCGAGTAGCCGGACTTCGAGCGGGTAACCGATCAGGCGAACGGGTTATTGCCGCTCAGCAGGAACCACGCCGCCACTCCGCCGCCGATACCGAGGACAAGGGCCAGGAATGAACCGATGAACGGCCGTCGGGCCCAACCGCGGCTGCCGTCGAAGCCGTAGCGCCCCGGCCCGACAAGGATGACCGCCGCCGCCGCGGCGGTGAGCACCAGCAGGTATTCCGCGTCGGAACCGAAGACGAACAGCCCGCCCTCCTCACGCTGGGCGGTGAAGTTGGCCAGCACACCGTTGACCAGGAAGGCCAGGGCCACCGAGGCGGCCAGGGGGGTGAACAGGCCGAGCACCAGCAGCACGCCGGCCGCGATCTGAGCGCCGGCCGCGACATAGGTCAGCAGCCCGGCGTTCTGGTAACCGGCCTCAGCCAAGGGGTTCGAGAAGCCGGTCGCGCCCGTTTCGCCCCACCAGCCGAAGGCACTCTGCAGGCCGTGGGCGATGAACACCACACCGAGTGACATCCGCAGCAGCAGCAGACCCAGGTCCTGGGTGCCGCGCCGCTTGGCGGCCTTGGCCTGTTCCTCGGCGTCGATCGGCGTGATCTGCGCCGGGGCGGCCATCGGGGCCGCCAGATCGGTGTGGGGCTGCTGGTAGGGCAGCGGTTCAGGATCGTGGAGCAATCCGTATCCGGTGGACGGCGCCGGCCCCGGTACCGACGCACCGGCGGCGGGAGCGCTGTGCGGCGACGGAATCCTGGTGGTCTCGGAGTCGCCACCGTAGGTGCCCGAACCGAGATCGTCTTCGGGATCGACCAGTCGGGCCGAAGCCGGGCGGACCGCGGGGTCCTCGGGCCGCTGCCAGCCTTGGTCGGGATTCGGGCTTGTCACACCGCCAGCCTAAGTGTTCGCCGGCCCAAATCGGGGATTTGACCGGCACTTCGAGTGCCCGAATCTCCCCCGCGCACCCGCCCCCGGGGGCAGGCGCCGCGGCGAACTTCGGCCAGCCACCGTGGCGAGCATCGCCCACTGATCCGTAACCTGGCGGGCATGCGAACACCCACCCCGATCCGGGCAATGGCCGTGCTGTGCGCGGCGGTCGTGCTCGCAACCGGGTGCGCACGGTTCGACAACGCGGTGTCCCAGCCGTTCACCACGCCGCCGAAAATGGTGCCCGGCCCGCCGTCGACCCCGCCTCCTCCGCCACCCCTGCCACCCAAGCCGTTCCCGAAGGTCTGTCCGGCTCCCGGTGTGATGCAGGGCTGCCTGGAGAGCACCAGTGGCCTGATCATGGGATCGGATGCCAAGACCGCCTTGGTCGCCGAGCGAACCACCGGCGCGGTCAAGGAGGTCGCGATCGACGCCGAACCGACGGTTCGGATGGTCATCCCGGTCGACGGGAGCGGTGACGGCGGCCTGATGTCGATCGTCAAATCGCCGACCTACAGCCAGGATCGGCTGATGTACGCCTATATCAGCACTCCCACCGACAATCGGGTGATCCGAATCGCCGACAACGACGTGCCCAAAGATCTGTTGACCGGTATCCCCAAGGGGGCGACGGGCAACACCGGATCGCTGATCTTCACCAGTCCGACCACATTGGTGGTTCAGACAGGCGACGCCGGCAGTCCGGAACTGGCCAATGATCCGAAATCGCTGGCCGGCAAGGTCATCCGGATCGAACAGCCGACCACCGTGGACCAGGCCCCTCCGACCACCGCCTTGAGCGGGATGGGAGTCGGCGGCGGCATGTGCCTCGACCCGGCCGACAAGTCGCTCTACATCACCGACCGCACCCCGGCCGGTGACCGGTTGCAGCGTATCGGCCCGGATTCGAAAGCCACCACGGTATGGACCTGGCCGGATCGGCCGGGAGTGGCCGGGTGCGTGGCGCTGGACGGCACCGTGCTGGTCAACCTGATCAACACCAAAGAGACAGTGGCGCTGCAGCTGGCCCAGGCCACCGGTGCGGTCACAGACGACCCGGAAGTGGTGAGGGAAGGCAAACACGGGCACGCGTGGGCGCTGGCCGTGGCTCCGGACGGAAATATCTGGGGAGCGACGGTCAACCGCACGGCCGGCGATGCAGAGAAGCTCGACGACGTGGTCTTCCCGCTGTTCCCGCAGGGCGGCGGTTTCCCGCGGGCCAACGCCGAAATCACCTAGCGACTGTTCAGCAGCAGCCCCGGGTCAAACGTTGCGCGGGCGGCGACGGAGGCCACGGCGGCGGAGACCACCAGCGCACCGTCCCCCTCGTAACCCTTGGGAAAGACGATCTCCGCATTGTCGGGCCCGTCCCGATGGGCCATCAGCCAGTCATAGAGCAGCCAGTCCACCGCGCACGCGAGCGCAAGAGGGTCGGCCTCCGGTGACCGCGACGCCGCGACCACCGACTGCAGTGCATCGCGGTGTTCTTTGCGCGCGGCCTCCTTGTTCGTCCCGGAACTGTCGAAGAACACCATCGACAAGGTCAGCGGAAAACGTTGCCCAACTTCGGTTCGCAGCACCCAGCGGCCTCCCCGCCAGGGTTGTTGCGGGTCGACCTGCTGCATCTCCCCGAACCCACCGACGACTCCCGGTGATGGCTCATCGAGTTCGCCGTCGAACGGGGCGGGCCCCAGCAGACCCAGCGGCTGACGTGCCCGGATCGAGAAAAGCGCCGCGGTACCGACGATCTTGCCGGCTCGAAGGTCGGCGCCCAGCCCGGCTACCTCCAGGCCCGCCGCGTAGTCGAAGCACAGCCGGTCCAGCGTGCGGTGCAACTCCAGCAGATCATCCCGTTCACCGTCGGCGGCCGGCCCCCGGCCGCCGCCGAGGATCTCACCGAAGCGCCCGGCGGCGATGATCAGGGCATCGTCAAGTGCCTCCAAGTGGGTGGCGAGCAGACGGTCCGGCTCGTCATCCTCGGCGATCAAGGCCTGCAAGGTGGTCGGGACGCCGGCGGGGGTGGCCCAGAAAAAGCCGATCTGATCCTGCCCCTGCACGATCCGCGGCCTCATACCGACCGCCGCCAGAGCATCACCCGATTATTGCCCGAGTCGGCGACTGCCAACCGATCGCCCCGCAGCGAAAGACCGTACGGCCAGCACAGCGTGTCGTGTTGCACCGAGGTCCAGCGGTTCTCGCCGTTGGAGCCGAAATCCGGCTGCGCGAGTACATAGTCGGCGCCCCGGCAGGGCGCGCCGCCCGGTGTACCGTCCCAGATCAAAACCCGGTTGTTGGCGGTGTCGGCGATGGCCAGCCGCTCGGTGCCGTGATGGGAGTCGAGACTGGCGGCGTAGGGGAATCGAAACCGGTCTGAGGTGTGTGGCCCGTACGGCCACTCCTCGGCGCTGCTGAAATCCGGCTGTCCGAGCAGCAGGTGGGCATCGGTGTCGCCGGCCGGCTGCGGTGACCATCCAAGAACACGGTGATCGCCTGCATCGGCGACCAGCAGCAGGTCCCCCCGGCCGGTGATGTCGTGCGGCCACCGGAAACTCGCCGGGCCGGCAGGCCCGCCCCGGTTCTCCTCGCGCGATTCCCCGTCCGGCTGGCCCAGGATGATGTCGGCGGGTTGATCGGATCCGGGAATACCGTTGCGCCAGCCGAGGACCCGACGATTTCCGGTATCCGCGACCCAGAAGGCGTCACCGACCATGGCGATCCCGAACGGCCAGTAGAAGCTTGTGGGCGAACAGTCCCCGCCCCGGTTCACCTCCACCGAACTCGGACCCGACTGGCCTATCACCACATCGGGTGGCACGTCATCGGACTCCGGCACGGTGTTCCACACCAGGATCCGGTGATGCCAGGCGTCGGCGACGACGAGCCGGTCTTCATGGATCAGCACTCCGGTGGGCAGGTACATCCCTTGTTCGGGGCCGCGACCGCCGGCGGCGGGGCCCTCGGACTGACCGTCCGGCTGTCCCAGCACGACATCAGCAGGCTGCTCGTCGCGCTCCGGCAGGCCGTGCCAGATCAGCACGCGGTGGTTGCCGGAGTCGGCCGCCACCAGGTGATCGGCCCCGAGGAAGACCCCGCGTGGGGAGTACATCCACGCCATCGAGGGTTGCGCGGCTGGCAGCGCCAGTCCGCCCGGGGCGGGCGCGCCGAGCCAAGTTTCGCCGACCCATCCGCCGGACAGATCGACCGACGGCGCGACATCACGGCGGCGCCCAAGCCCACTCACATTGTGTCGGACGGTGTATCGGCTCACCCGACGCGCACCCAAACCTCGCCATCGTCAACCCGCAACGGCAGCGCCTCGAGTTGGGCGCCGGGCGCGCTGAGACATTCCCCCGAACCGGCATCGAAGCAGAACCCGTGCCAAGGACAGGTCAGCGTGCCGTTGGCGACGTCGAGCACCGCGTTGTCAAGCGGCAGTGCTTCGTGGGCGCACTCGTTGCGGTAGGCCGAGAGTCGCTTTCCGACGTTGACGACGATCACCCCGATGGCCTCTCCCGCCACGGTGCTCGCCGTCGTGGGCGACAGGTCGTCGACCGGGAACTCCGCAGCCGAACCCAGCTTGGCCCAGCCCTCGGTGGACGGGGCGCCACCGCCTATCCGCAGGGATTCCACCGGGATCAGGGTGGGTGTCGGCTCGTTCGCCACCACCTCAACGGCATTGATCGCCGGAACATGCTGCACCAGAGCCTCTTCCACCAAGTTACGCAGCGTTACCGAGGACATCGAGCAGCCGTTGCAGGCACCCTCCAACCGAACGAACGCGGTGCCGTCCTCCACCCGGACCAGCGCCACGTCGCCGCCGTGGCTGTGCAACTGCGGACGCACGGAGTCCAGAACCTGCCCGGCATGGGTGATCGGGTCGGGCCGGATGATGCCGTGCAGTGAGAGCAACAGACGCACTGCCGGGTCGTCGACGAGGTCAAACAGGACCGTTCGGGCGCCGTCGTCCGCCCGCATGGCCTGCACAATGGTCACCAGACCGGCCCGGTGAACGGCCTCGACCGCCGCCTTCAGTTCCTCCGCCACCGCGCGAGCGGTAGGGTCGAGTTCGTCGAGAGCAGCCATCGCGTCATCGACCCGCTTGGCCAGCTCTTCGAAAGTCTCTTCGGCCGAGACTTTTTCAGATGTTTCAGTCATCCTGCATCCTCTGTCGCGTCAGTACGGCTCAATGCCCCTTGCCGGGCGATTTCGTCGAGCACCCCTCGAACCGTCCGGACGGAATCGTGGTCGCCGAGTTCCTCGAACAGGAACCTCGCCTCATACAGTTTGGCTTTCGCCTGATCGAAGTCGCCGAGATGGGCGAGGACGTTGCCCTGGTTGGCCAGCACCCGGGCACGGCCCAGCGGATCGGTATCGCGATCCCGCGCCGCCAATACCGCCTCATACAGTTCAACCGCCTCCACCAGATTGTCGGCCTGGTGACTCGACGGGGTGTAGACCAGCGAGTTGGCGAGATTGAGCTGCACGCTCGCCCACTGTTCCGGATAGTCCTCGGGGGTGTACACCTTCAGCGCGGAGCGCAGCGACTGGGCGGCCACCCCCAGCCGCAACTGACTCGAGGCCTCGGTCATCGGCATAGTGAGGTAAGCGGTGGCGAGATTCGCGTGGGCGGAGGCCCACAGCAGCGGCGCCTCATCCCGCAGCACCAGCTGCAGCGCCGAATGGTAGTGCGGCACAGCCCGAACCAGCAGATCCAGCCGATCTCCGGCCTGTTCGTGAAGTAACCCGGCCAGTGTCAGGTGCAGTTCCGCGCGGGCCAAGCGCAGGCCCTCTGAACCCTCCAGCGCCCGCAGCGCGCGTTCGAAGCGGGTACCCGCATCGTTGCCGCCGGCATCGGCGGAGATCGACGCCGATGCCCCCAGCAGCACACCGCGTAGCGGTTCGGAGACGCCGGCGGCCTGCTCGGCGGCCCGGTCCAGCGCGTCGATCGCGTCCGCCGCGTCGCCGGCGTCCAGGGCCGCGCCGGCCTGGCTCGAGAGCACCACCGCCGCCAATTCCCCGGTCGCCCCGGCAGCCTCGGGTGCGGTGTCGGTGCGGCCCAGCGCGAACAGCACCACATCCACCAGCACCCCGAATTCCCCTAGCAGTGGGCGTAGTTCGTCTGGATCCTCGGCGTCCGGATCCATCACGAAACGGTTGTACCGGCTGACCGGGTCGGATCCGGTCAGCTCCGCCAGAGCGCCGTCACGGTCACCGGCAAGGGCCAGCTGATGCACCCGCAGGGCAGCCGGCCAGTCCGGAGTCTGCCCGGCCAGCAGTGCCAGCCTCGCCGCCTCCGTGTCCGGCGAGGCGGGAACCAGCAGGTAGCCCACCGGCAGCGGGAAGGCGCCCAGCGGTTGCGGACGGACCGCGAGAACGGCCGGATCCATCAGGTCGGTCACAACACTCCTCATAGTTTCATCCTGGGAAGGGGTTTCATCCTGGGAAGGGGTTTCATCCCTGGGTGGGTTGGTGTCTCATCCAAAACGAGGTCCGCGGATGTTGCGCTCGGCGGCGCGCCTGATCAGGCCGGCCGAGATCTCGGCCCGCACCTTCGTGGCATGGGTATCGATGCGTTTGCGGACCACCCCGTCGGCGAACACCACCACGATTTCCACCGCCCACCGCCCACGGTCGGCTACCACCACGGTCTGCACGTCGATCGCCTCGTCGGCGGAACTGTCCCGGCGCACCGCGGTCCGAGGCTGCTGATCATCGAATCTGGTCATCGAACCCCGCATGAAACACCGCGATCACGAATCCAGCGGGATCCGCAGCACCTTGTGCTCATCATCCCAGAATGCCGGACGAATACCGGAGCGGAACCGGTCGCCGAGAACTTCCCGGACCAGCGCCGCCCGGTCCCCGGCCGGGTTGCGCTGTTTCAGCAGCAGCCCTCCGCTACTCGGCCCGCGCAGCGGGAACAACCACAGCTGACCGTCACGGAGGACCGCCGCCAGGGCATCGGAGGGGAATCGGGTTGCGGCCAACGCGGCGTCCACCCGCAGATAACCGTTGTCGGTGATCTCCACGGATACCTCATCCTGCAACTGCGGCCTAAGCGGTGCCAGGTAGTCCCGCTCGATCAGCTCGATCACCTGTTCCATGGCGGTCCGGACCGGCTCGGACAGCTCGGCACCCAACTCAACCGAGGCCGCTTCGATGAGGAACACGGTGATATCGGTGGGGCAGGCCTCGCCCAATGCCCACCGGGCAAAGGCGATTGCGTGGTCCCACCGGAACGAGTGGGTGTGCAGGCCCTCCAGCGGAGGCAGTTCACCGAGCTCTTCTCCCGGGACCCGATAGACCGTGCCCGGGGCGGCACCGGCGTCCCCCTGGGTCAGACAGGCGTCGACGATCACCACCCGCTGGGCGCCGCGCATCTGAAACGCCACATCCATGCCGGCCGTGCCGCCGTCGACCAGCCGGCCTCCCTGCGGCACGCCGCGGTCCCACAGGTGGCGGATCAGGACCGGGCCGACACCGTCGTCACCACGCAGTAGGTTCCCGCAGCCGACGATCAACGCAGCGCAGCCGGGCGGCTCGATATCGACAGCGGCGTCGGTATCGGAACCGCCGGGCTCGCTGCGGGATTCGGGTGCGTCTGAGGTCACACCATGCCGTTGATGACGAACTTCGACAGCTCCTTGCCGCTCTTCCCGTCGTAGGCGTGCACGGTGCACACCAGGCAGGAGTCGAAGCTGCGCGCCACATGGCCCAGTTCCACGGGATCCTCCGGGTCCACGATCGGCGATCCGATGAACGCCTTCTCCATCGGGCCCAGAACCTCGTTACCGTCCCGCGGACCGATATTCCATGCGGTGGGGGTGACCACCTGGTAATTCTTGATCTTGTTGTTCTCGATGACGATCCAGTCCGCCAGCGACCCGCGGGCGGCCTCGGTGGCACCGAACCCCCTACCTTCGGCGTATTCGGTGGGTTTGGTGTAGAAGCTCTCTTTGAGGTCGAGCTGATCCAGCCACGACCGGACCCACTTGAAGTACTTTGGTGCCTCGTGCAGCCGGGCGAGCTGACGGGTCAGCACACTCGGACCGACCTTGTTGTAGATGTCCAGGAACAGCGGATCATTGTCCTGGTGCGCAGCGGCGTTAGGCCCGGCCGCCGCTATCCGGCGGGCAAGCGGACCGGTCTCCAGCGGAAGGTTACCCAGCCCATCGATCTCATAGCGGGGCGACTTGGCCCAGCTGTACTTACCCTGCTTCTTGGCCGCTTCCGGATCCAGCGGGATGGTCTCCCCCTCGAACGGGTGCAGCGGCCGGCTGCCCTCGTAGAACGCATGGGTGACATCCTCACGAACCCGCGCCTGGTCGAACTCGTGCCACTGCCCCCCGGCGAAGATGCCGCCGCGGCCGACCAGCGCCTTGTTGCGGCCATCGATGGTCGGGTTCGCGTACATCGCGGGATCGAAGTAGGTACCCATGGCGAGGTAGTTGCCGACACCTTTGCCGAACTTGTCCAGCCCGATATCCAACGAGTAGCGGATGAAGAACCCGAGGTCGCTGTTGTACTGCGACTCGTTCTCGTCGACCCAGGCCAGGACGTCCTCCCAGGTCTTGTTCTCCAGCCAGCGGTCGACACTGCAGCCGAGCAGCTTGGACTCGAGCCAATTGTCCTTCCAGTTCTCCAGGATCGCGATCGCGCGGGTGACATCGGTCAGGGTCGCCGCACCCATCACGCCGCCGGGCACCATGAAGCTGGAGTGTGGCCACTGCCCACCGAAGATCGCATACACCTCGACCGGCTTCTGGGACAGCACCACACCGGGTTGGTAGCTGGTGCCGACGTACGGCGCGAACCGGCGCACCGCCTCGTCATACATCGGTGATTTCGCGTAGTTCTTGTTCACCAGGTCGATGGCGAACAGCGCGTAGAAGTAGCGCGGAATCGACTGCAGCGTTTCGCAGGCCTGGGCGATATTGCGCACCAGCGTGGCGTTGGCCGGCATATGGGTGCGCCAGGCGGTGTCCAGCGCATAGGCCGACTTGTACAGGTGGCTGCCGCCGCAGATACCGCAGATGCGCGGACAAACGATGAGGCCGGCCTGCGGGTCCTTACCCCGCAGGATGATCTCGAATCCGCGGAACATCGCGGCTTCGGTCCAGGCCGAGGTGACGACACCGTCCTCAATGGTGACTCGGACGTCGAGGTCGCCCTCGACCCTTCCGAGTGGGCTGACGTGGAGATCGAGCGCGGTCATGGAAGTCCTTTCAGAGCAATCTCTCAGCGGGGCAGTCAGGATGGCTAGACCACGAACATGTCCTCTTTGGACCAGGCCGGTGCGGCCACCCGGGCCGCCGCGGCTGCGGCCATATAGGACAGCTTCTTGGTGCCGGTCCCGGTTTCCTTCGGGATGACGCCGGCGACCTTCTGGGTCTTGAACACCGTCCCCGGGGCGAGGTCGAAGTGCGGAAACTCCGGCTCGGTGCAGCCGTAGCAAGGTTGACCTGCCCGCGTCTTCGATGACTGGCGGTTCCACAGGATGCGGTTACACGGCGAGTGGGTCATCGGCCCGCGGCAGCCGAACTCGTAGAACAGGCAGCCGGTCCGGGTGCCCTCGCCGAAGGACAGCGTCGACTGTTTGTACTCGTAGAACTGGACCCGGGTGCAGCCGGTCTGGGTGAACGTCTTGAAGAACGTCTCGGGTCGCTGTAGTTCGTCGAGCGCGATATCGCTGGTTCGCCCGGTGGCCAACGCCACGAGGATCTGGGTGATCCAGTCAGGGTGAGCGGGGCAGCCCGGGATGTTGATGACGGGCAGGCCGGCCTTGGATCTGAAGTCCGGGCCGAGGAAGCCGCCCTTGGCGCGCTTGTGGAACTGCAGTCCCGTCGAGCCGGACGGGTTCGGCTCCATCGCCGGGATGCCGCCCCAGCAGGCGCAATCGCCGATCGCGACGACGATCCCGGCCTGGGATGCCAGTTCGGTCACCCACTCCTTCATCGGCCGGTCGGCGAACATGTCCATCCGGCCGGTCCCGTTCGGCGCCTCGATCACCGAGCCCTCGAACACGAACACGTCCATCTGACGGGCGCCGGTGGCGCAGTCGGTGAACAACTTCTGAGCGTGCTTGCCCAGTTCCATTCCGAGGGAGGGGTGCCAGATGACGTCGAGGCCGAAGTCCACGATCAGATCGACGACATTGGGCTCATCTGCGTTGAGAAATGACATCGTGTTGCCACTGCACGCCCCTCCCTGGAACCACAGAACCGAAGCCATGGACGAACTCCTCTCACTATCGCCCCGGGGCGACGCCGAGTTCGCGGGACGAAAACAGGGACGCGAAATGCGCGCATTGTCAGCGTCTCCGACCCTACCGGCGCGACCGCCGATCGGGAACGAATTCCTCAGCCGAAACGCGCCGGAAATATGACGGATTCGACGCGAGGCCGCGGAGCGGCCACCACCGCGCACTGAGCGCCGGCGCTAACCGTCCTGGCCGCACGCTGCCAGGACGATTTCCCGGACCCGGGCGGCGTCGGCCTGGCCCTTCGTGGCCTTCATCACCGCGCCCACGATCGCTCCGGCCGCCGCCACCTTGCCACCGCGGATTTTCCCGGCGATATCCGGGCTGGCTGCCAGCGCCTCGTCGACGGCGGCCTGAATCAGCGAATCGTCGCGCACCAGCGCCAGGCCCCGGTCGGTCATGACCTGCTCGGGCTCACCCTCGCCGGCCAGCACCCCCTCGACGACCTGGCGCGCCAGCTTATTGGACAGCGCGCCCTCCTCGACCAGGGTGATGATGGCGGCAACCTGGGCCGGGGTGATCGCCAGCGCGTCAAGCTCAAGTCCGCTTTCATTGGCTTTCTGCACCAGGAAGTTGCCCCACCAGGCGCGGGCCGCCTCGCTGGATGCCCCATGGCCGACGGTGGCCGCCACCAATTCGACAGCGCCGGCGTTGACCAGGTCGCGCATCACCTCGTCGGAGACCCCCCACTGCTGCTGAGTTCGCCTGCGCGACAGCCATGGAAGCTCGGGGATCGTGTCACGCAGCCGGGCCACCATCTCGGCACTCGGGGCGACCGGCTCGAGGTCCGGCTCCGGGAAGTAGCGGTAGTCCTCGGCGGTCTCCTTGTCACGACCCGGTGAGGTGTGGCCGTCCTCGTGAAAGTGCCGGGTCTCCTGGTGGATCGACCCGCCGGCGGCCAGTATCGCCGCCTGACGACGCATCTCGTAGCGAACCGCGACCTCGACGCTTTTCAGTGAGTTGACGTTCTTGGTTTCGGTCCGGGTTCCGAACTCGCCACGGCCGATCGGCCGCAGCGACACGTTGGCGTCGCAGCGCAGCGAACCCTGATCCATCCGCACATCCGAAACACCCAAGCCGCGCAACAGGTCCCGCAGTGCGGCGACATAGGCGCGGGCCACCTGCGGCGCGTGCTCCCCGGCACCCTCGACCGGCTTGGTGACGATCTCGATCAGCGGGACACCGGCCCGGTTGAAATCCAGCAGCGAGTTGGTGGCACCGTGAATGCGGCCGGTCTCGCTGCCGATATGGGTCAACTTGCCGGTGTCCTCCTCCATGTGCGCCCGTTCGATATCGATCCGGACGGTGGTGCCGTCCTCCAACGGCACATCGAGGAAGCCGTTGAACGCGATCGGCTCGTCGTATTGGGAGATCTGGTAGTTCTTCGGCATATCCGGATAGAAGTAGTTCTTCCGGGCGAATCGACTCCAGGGCGCAATCTCGCAGTTCAGCGCCAACCCGATCCGAATGGCCGACTCGACGGCGACCGCGTTCAAGGTGGGCAGCGCGCCGGGCAGAGCCAGGCACACCGGGCACACCTGAGTGTTCGGTTCGGCACCGAAGGTCGTCGCACAGCCGCAGAACATCTTGGTGGCCGTGGACAACTCGACGTGCACTTCCAGGCCGAGTACCGGGTCGAACCGCGCTACGACATCGTCGTAGTCCATCAGGTCGGCGGTGGTCGTCGTCATAGACGCCGATCCTAGTGGGTCACCGTCCGCGACCTCACCCTCGTGAGCAGACATAAACTCGCACGAAACGGGGCCGCATCGTGCGAGTTTATGTCTGCTCGCGGGACAGGGGTCAGGTGCGCGCAGCCACGAAGGCAGCAGCGTCGGAGACGTACGGCGGGAACTCGTAGCCGTTGTGAGCCGCGCGGTCCCGTCCCCCCTGAGAGCAGATCGGATCGCCGCCGCTGCACAGGTCGATGGCCCGGCCCGCGAAGATCCCGGTCGACGACAGCGGAGTGCCGAACCGGGCACCGGGATTTCCGAAGACCGCGACCGCGGCGATCCGTGAGGCGGTACCCGGCGGTAATGGCGGCGCTGATCCGAGGCTGCCGATCCGGTCCCCGACCGGCGGCACCCCGGCCAGCATGGATACCACGGCAGCGCCTTGGGAGAACCCGCCGAGCACCAGTCGGGTGTTCGGGCATGCGCCCGCGATCGCGCTGAGATGGGCCGCCGCGTCGTTGGCGCCGCCGGCCGTGGCCAGGAAGTTGATCCCCGCCGGATAGTTGACCCCGTAGGTCGCCAGGCTGCGGCCACCCAGTTGAGGCGCCAGCGTATCGGCCAGCGCCTGCCCCACCCGGCCGATACCTGCGGGCTCACCGGTGCCGCGGGCGAACACCAACTCGACATCGGGACAGTCGGCGGCCAGTACCGGCGCGGCCGGCGCACCGAGGACAGCCGCACCCACCGCCAGGGCGGCGAGCAACGGCATGCCCCTAACCAAAGAAGGCGGCCGCATCGTCGTAGCGGCTCTGCGGCACCAGTTTGAGCTGCCGGACCGCGTCGGCCAACGGCACCCGGCCGATGTCCTCCCCGCGCAGCGACACCATGATCCCGTACTCGCCGGCGTGCGCGGCATCGGCGGCGTTCACGCCGAATCGGGTGGCCAGCACCCGGTCGTAGGCGGTGGGGGTGCCGCCGCGCTGGATATGGCCGAGCACGGTCACCCGGACCTCCTTGCGAATGCGTTTCTCGACCTCATGCCCCAACTGCTGGGCAACCCCGGTGAACCGCTCATGGCCGAACTCATCGACGCCGCCGTGCCGGAGGTCCATCGAACCCTCAATCGGTTTCGCGCCCTCGGCGACGACGCAGATGAAATGTGAGGCTCCGCGCTGGAACCGCTGTTTGACCAGACGACACACTTCCTCGACGTCGTAGGGCTGCTCGGGGATCAGCGTCATATGCGCGCCGGAGGCCAGCCCGGAATTCAGCGCGATCCAGCCGGCGTGCCGTCCCATCACCTCGACCAGCATCACCCGTTGATGGGATTCAGCGGTGCTGTGCAGCCGGTCGATCGCCTCGGTGGCGATCATCAGGGCGGTGTCATGACCGAATGTCACGTCGGTGCAGTCGATGTCGTTGTCGATGGTCTTGGGCACCCCGACGACGGGTACGCCCTCTTCGGTCAGCCAATGCGCCGCGGTGAGCGTCCCCTCGCCGCCGATCGGGATCAGCACGTCGATCCCGTTGTCCTCCAGGGTGGCCTTGATGTCGTCGATACCGGCTCGCAGCTTTTCCGGGTTGGTCCGGGCGGTGCCCAGCATGGTGCCGCCCTTGGCCAGTAGCCGGTCGTTGCGGTCATCGTTGTAGAGCTGGACGCGCCGGTTCTCCAGCAAGCCCCGCCAACCGTCCTGAAATCCGACCACGGAGGAGCCGTAGCGGGCGTCACAGGTCCGCACGACCGCACGGATGACCGCATTGAGGCCGGGACAATCGCCACCGCCGGTGAGAACTCCGATGCGCATATCTCTATCTAACCTCCTCGAACCGAACCCCGGAGGGCTTAGAGGGCGGTCGGCAGCGGCCCGCGCGCCTCCTCGTAGGCCGCGCCTACCCGGTAGAGCCGGTCGTCGGCCAGCGCCGGGGCCATGATCTGCAGGCCGACCGGCAGGTTGTCATCCGGCGACAGCCCCGACGGCACTGACATCCCGCAGTGCCCGGCCAGATTCAGTGGCAGCGTGCACAGGTCGAACAGGTACATCGCCAGCGGATCGTCGACCTTCTCCCCGAGCCGGAAAGCAGTGGTCGGAGTCGCCGGGGACACCAGCACGTCGACACTCTGATAAGCCTTCTCCAGGTCGGCGGCGATCAGGGTTCGGACCTTCTGCGCCTGGTTGTAGTAGGCGTCGTAGTAGCCGGCCGACAGCGCGTAGGTGCCGATCATGATGCGCCGCTTGACTTCCGGGCCGAAACCGGCGGCCCGGGTCAGGGCCATCACTTCTTCGGCACTCCTGCTTCCATCGTCGCCGACCCGCAGGCCGTAGCGCATGGCGTCGAAGCGGGCCAGGTTGCTGGACACCTCGGAGGGCAGAATCAGGTAGTAGGCGGACAGCGAGTGGTCCAGGTTCGGGCAGTCCACCTCGCTGACCCGCGCGCCGAGCGCCTCCAACTGCGCCACGGCGCCGTTGAAGGATGCCAGCACCCCGGGCTGATACCCCTCGCCGCTGCGCAATTGCTTCACCACGCCGATCCGCACCCCGTTGAGGTCACCTGAGGCCCCTGCCCGGGCGGCCCCGACGACATCCGGGATCGCGACGTCCAGGGAGGTGGAGTCCCGTGGGTCGTGGCCGGCGATCACCGCGTGCAGCAGTGCGGTGTCTCCCACCGTGCGCGCACACGGTCCGCCCTGGTCAAGCGAGGAGGCGCAAGCGACCAGACCGTAGCGCGACACTGTGCCGTAGCTGGGCTTGACACCGACGGTCGCGGTCAGCGCCGCCGGCTGCCGGATCGACCCGCCGGTGTCGGAACCGATGGCCAGCGGGGCCTGGAAGGCCGCCAGCGCAGCGGCGCTGCCGCCCCCGGAGCCGCCGGGAACCCGGTCGGTGTCCCACGGGTTGCGAGTCGGGCCGTAGGCCGAGTTCTCGGTGGAAGAGCCCATGGCGAACTCGTCCATGTTGGTTTTGCCGAGGATCGGCATCCCGGCGGCGCGAATCCGCGCGGTGACGGTCGCGTCGTAGGGCGATATCCAGCCGTCGAGGATCTTCGACCCGCAGGTGGTCGGCATGCCGGTGGAGGTGAAGACATCCTTAAGCGCCAACGGCACCCCGGCCAGCGGTGAGGGCAGGTCATCTCCGGCGGCCACTGCGGCGTCGACGTCCGCGGCTACCGCCAGCGCCTGGTCGGCGGCGATATGCAGGAATGCGTGGTAACGCCCGTCGGTGGCGGCGATCTGGTCCAGGCAGGCCTGGGTGAGCCGCACCGAGGAGATCTCGCCGGCGGCGATCCTGCCGCCGAGGGTGGCCGCGTCGAGACGGATGAGCTCGTCCACTAGCCCTCCTCCCCCAGGATCTGCGGCACCGCGAACCGCCCGTCATCGGACGAGGGGGCCTCGGCCAGCGCCTGCTGGTGGCTCAGGCCGGGCAAGACGATGTCCTCGCGGGTGACGTTGACCACCTCCTGGGCCCCCGGCCGCGCGTTTCCGGTGGGATCGACGTCGGTGACATCGACGGCCTGGATCTGGCCGACGTAGCCGAGGATCGCGTCGAGTTGGCCGGCGAAGTTCAACAGTTCGTGGTCGGTCAGGGCGAGGCGGGCCAGTTTGGCGAGCCGCGCCACCTCATCGCGGGAGATCGTGGACACGGGGGAAGCCTAAACCGTTGCCGGGATCGCGGTTCCCGGGCATGAAACCGGGGCCCATCCGCCGACACGAGCCGGCACCGCGGATGTGGGAGGGTGGGCCGGTGAGTTCGTATCTGCTGCGATTGCAGCTTGAGGACCGCCCGGGCAGCCTGGGCTCGCTGGCTGTGGCGCTCGGCACGGTCGGGGCGGACATCCTGTCGCTCGACGTCGTCGAGCGTGGAACGGGCGCGGAATCGAACTGGGTGATCGACGACCTGGTGGTCGAACTGCCTGCCGGGGCAATGCCCGACTCGCTGATCACCGCCGCCGAAGGGCTCACCGGGGTGCGGGTGGAGGCCATCCGTCCCCATACCGGACTGCTGGAGGCCCATCGCGAACTCGAGCTCATCGACCACGTCGCGGCTGCCGGACCCCGGCAGGCCAAACTCCAGACGCTCGTCGACGAGACTCCGCGGGTACTCCGGGTGGGCTGGTGCACAGTAGTCGAACACAACGCAGCCGGGCCGAAGCGGATCGCCGGCAGCCCCGGCGCCCCGGAAACCCAGGCCGCGGCCACCCCGTGGTTGCCGATCGGCCGGGCCGAGGCGCTCGACGCCCAAGCGGACTGGGTCCCGCAATTGTGGCGGGATATGGACACCACGCTAGCCGCCGCGCCGCTGGGCGAACCGCACATCGCGATGGTGCTCGGGCGCCCGGGCGGTCCGCAGTTCCGGGCGTCGGAGGTGGCCCGGCTGGGCTATCTGGCCGGGATCGTCGCCACCCTGCTTCGTTAAGGAGCCTCCGGCTGGGCTAAGGAGCCTCCGGCTGGGCTGACGGAGCCTCCGGTTGGGCCAAGCCGCCGCCGGCTGGGGCCGGGCCGTTCTCGAGCAGGGCCCGGAAACCCTCCTCGTCGAGGATCGCAACGCCGAGGTCGACGGCTTTGTCGTATTTCGAACCGGGCGCGTCACCGGCGACCACGAATGACGTTTTCTTCGATACCGAACCGGCTGCCTTGCCGCCCCGGCGGATGATGGCCTCTCGGGCCTCATCGCGGGAGAACCCGGCCAGTGAACCGGTCACCACGATGGTCAGACCCGCACACGTCGGCGCGATCCCGGTATCCCGCTCATCGGCCATCCGTACCCCGGCGGCCCGCCACTTGTCGACGATGGTGCGGTGCCAGTCCACCTCGAACCATTCCCGCAACGCCGCGGCGATGGTCGGGCCAACGCCTTCGACGTCGGCAAGTTGTTCCTCGCCTGCCGTCATGATCGCCGACAGATCCCCGAACGCGGTCGCCAGCGCCCGCGCCGCGGTCGGACCGACGTGGCGGATGGACAGCGCCACCAGGATCCGCCACAGCGGCCGGTCCCGGGCCTGCTGCAGGTTGGTCAACAGCCGGGTCGCGTTGGCCGAGAGCGCACCTTTATTGGTGGTGAAGAAGTCGCTGCGCAGCAGTTCGTCGACAGTCAGGTCGAACAGGTCTCCCTCGTCGGTGATGATCTGCGCCTGCAGCAACGCCGTGGCCGCCTCGTAGCCCAGCCCTTCGATGTCCAGGGCGCCACGGCCGGCGATGTGAAACACCCGCTCCCGCAACTGGGCCGGGCAGGACCGGGCGTTGGGGCAGCGGATGTCGACATCACCTTCCTTGGCCGGTGCCAGCAGCGTGCCGCACTCCGGGCAGTGGGTGGGCATGACGAATCGGCGTTCAGTCCCGTCGCGCAGATCTACCACCGGGCCGAGCACCTCGGGGATGACATCGCCGGCCTTGCGGATCATCACCGCATCCCCGATCAGCACGCCCTTGCGCTCCACCTCGGCGGCGTTGTGCAGGGTGGCCAGGCTCACCGTCGACCCGGCGATCCGCACCGGGTCCATGAACGCGAACGGGGTGACCCGCCCGGTTCGGCCGACATTGACCCGGATATCGCGCAACCTCGTCTGGGCTTCCTCGGGCGGGTACTTGTAGGCCACCGCCCACCGCGGTGCCCGCGAAGTGGCACCGAGTCGGCGCTGCTGGGCGAAGTCGTCGACTTTGACGACGATCCCGTCGATCTCATGCTCGATCTGATGACGTCGCTCACCCCAGTAGCGGATCCGTTCGGCCACCGCGTCCAGGCCGGCGACCCGGGCGGTGTGTTCGGAAACCGGCAGACCCCAGGCCTGCAGTGCCACGTAGGCGTCATGCAGAGTCGCCGGGGCAAAGCCTCCGGAATACTCCGCGTAGCCGAGGCCGTGGCAGATCATCCGCAACGGCCGCCGGGCCGTCACGGCCGGGTTCTTCTGCCGCAGCGAACCCGCGGCGCTGTTGCGCGGATTGGCGAACGGCGGCTTACCGTCCTCGACCAGGCTGGCATTGAGGTTGTTGAAGTCGGCCACCATGAAGAAGACCTCGCCGCGCACTTCCAGGACTTCTGGGATCGGGTAATCACTGGTGCTGGAAAGGATTTCGGGGACGTCAACGATAGTGCGGGCATTGAGTGTGACATCCTCGCCGACGCGCCCGTCACCGCGGGTGGCGGCGCGTTCGAGCCGGCCGTCCCGGTAGATCAGAGCGAGGGCGACACCGTCGACCTTGAGCTCGCACAGATAGTTCGGATCGGGACCGAGCTCATTCTCCACCCGGACCGACCACCCGACCAGCTCGTCGGTGTTGAACACGTCGTCCAGGCTGAGCATCCGTTCGAGATGCTCGGCGGAGGTGAACTCGGTGGCGAAACCCGCCCCGCCGACCAGCTGGGTGGGCGAGTCGGGCACCCGGAGTTCGGGGTGGCGGCCCTCGAGGTCGGCGAGTTCGTGAAACAGCGCGTCGAAATCGGCATCAGAGACGATCGGCGCATCTTTGACGTAGTAGCGGAACTGGTGCCCGCGCACCTCGTCGGCCAGCTGCTGCCAGCGACGGCGCACATCCGGGTCGATCGGATCGGTCTCCGGGACGTCGGCGGCCACAGTGGGAGGCTAGCCCCTCGGCGGCCTATTTACGGCCGGGCAAGCGCATGACGGCCTGGACGATCGGCAGCAGCGACTTCTGCCAGAGGGCAGGCGGCGCACCGAATGGCGGGTCCAGGTTCAGCACCCGGGCGGTGGCGACCGTCTGTGCCTCGGTGTACTTGAGCAATCCCTCCGGGCCGTGCCGCCGGCCCACCCCGGAGGTCCCCATACCTCCCATCGGTGCGCTGAGGCTGCCCCAGGCGAACGCGTAGCCCTCATTGACGTTGACCGTGCCGGAGCGCAGACGTGCGGCGATCTTCTCCCCCTCGGCGGTCGACCCGGCCCAGACGCTGGCATTGAGCCCGTACTCGGTGTCGTTGGACTTCTCGATCGCCTCCTCGACGTCGGCGACCGGGTAGATCGATACCAGCGGCCCGAAGGTTTCGATGGCCGCACACTCCATCTCGGCGGTGACACCGGTCAGCACCGTGGGTTCATAGAACAGCGGACCGATATCGGGCCGCGCCCGGCCCCCCGCAATCACTTTGGCGCCCTTCGATTTCGCATCGTCGACATGATCGGTGACCATCTTCAACTGACCCTCCGAGATCAGGCTGCCCATATCCGCGGAAAAGTCGTAGCCGGTGCCGAGCTTCATCGCGCGCACGGCGTCACCGAATTTCCGGGTGAACTCATCGGCGATATCGGACTCGATATAGATCCGCTCGATGGAGATACACAGCTGACCGGCGTTGGAGAAACACGCCCGGGTGGCGGCCTTGGCCACCTTGCCGAGGTCGGCACCGCGGGTCACGATCATCGCGTTCTTCCCGCCCAGTTCGGCGGAGAACCCGATCAACCGACGCCCGCACTGCTCGGCGAGCAGGCGGCCGGTGGCCGTGGACCCGGTGAACATCAGGTAGTCGCAGTTGTCCAGAATGGCGGTCCCCACGATTGAGCCCGGGCCGGGTACCACCGCGTACAGGTCCCGCGGGAGGCCGGCCTGATAGAGAAGTTCGGCGCAGGCCAGCGCGCAGTAGGGCGTCTGGCTGTCCGGTTTGACCACCACCGCATTGCCGGCGATCAGGGCCGGCACCGAATCCGAGGCGGTCAGCGTCATCGGATAGTTCCACGGCGAGATCACCCCCACCACACCTTTGGGCTGGTAGCGGACTGTGGTCTTTCCGATCCCCGGCAGCAACGCCTGCACCTGATGCGGCTTCAGCAAGTCTGCGGAGACCCGTGCGTAGTAGTTCGCGTTGGCCATCAGGTCGATGAGTTCCTCCTGCGCGGCCCAGCGAGCCTTGCCCGCCTCGGCCTGCAGCAGGTCCATCAGAAAACCGCTGTTCTTGATCACCAGATCGCGGTAGCGCTCGACGATCTTGAGCCGGTCGGAGACCGGCCGGCCGGCCCAGTCGACCGCAGCGGTGCGGGCCCTGGCGACGGCCGCCTCCACATCGGCGGCCGTCCCGACCGGGATGGTCGCCAGCGGCCGTCCGGTGAAGATCTCCTCCACGGTCCGGGTCGGCCGTGTGGCGGCGTCCTGAATCGCGGCGAGCGAACGGAGGCGGTCGAAAACTTCAGCTGAGGGAGCGGACATACCACCAGACTAGGGCAGCGGGCGGCGGCGGTCGGGCCGGTTAGACGGCTTCGGGATCCTCGGCGATCGCTTCGGCTGCGCGACACGTCAAACCGGTCGCCTGGCGAGCCCAGGCTGCGGTGGCGCCGGCCAGCCCGCAGACCGGACTGATACCGACCCGGTCGCCGAGCACGCTGCGCGGGAAACCGAGCCGGTCGGTGACCGCCGCCGCATTGCGGGCGACTTCGGCGAAGCTGGGCGGGCGATCGGGAGCGATGGCGGGCACCAGTCCCAGGACCACACTGCGGCCCGCGTCGATGAACTCCGCCAGCCCGTCCAACCCCGCATCGTCCAACGTGCCGAAATCAACCGAAACGGCCCCGATACGGCTGCGCCCCAGGGCGTTCCAGGGCAGGCCCGGTGCGCAGCTGTGCAGCAGTACCTCCCCACCGATCCGATCAACACAGGCGTCTAACAGCGCGACGACCAAGGTCTCGTCGACAGGATGCACAGGGGTCATCGCCGTCACCCCGGTCAACCGACCGGCCAGAGCAGCGGGCAGCAGCGGTTCGTCGAACTGCACCACCACCGGCGCCGAGAGCCGTCGGGCCAGCTCATCCCGGTGGACCG
>JAHZJY010000173.1 GCA_022600695.1 Actinomycetes bacterium
AACAAGGTGGACTTACCCGACCCGGACGGACCGATGACGGCTGTGGTGGTGCTGGCCGGAACGTCGATGTTGACACCGCGTAACACCGGGGTGGGTCCGAAAGACAGGTGAATATCTCTGGCCGCCAGGGATACCGGCTCCAGACGTGCCATCAGACCATCTCCTGACTGGTGGTGGCCGAGTCCAGAGGTTCATCCGGGTCGGCTTTCTTGCCTCGGCGCAGTCGGGTGTCGATGTAGTTGACCAGATGGGTCAGCGGAATGGTCAGCATCAGGTAGAACAACCCGGCCGCCACCAGCGGCGACAGGTTGCCGGTCTGGGCGTTGAGATCCCGGCCCACCTGGAACAGTTCGCGCTGACTTGCCACCAGGCCCAGGAAGTACACCAGGGACGACGCCTTCAGCAGCGAGATGAATTGGTTCACCAGGGCCGGCAGTACCCTGCGCACGCCCTGGGGCACCACCACCAGCCGCATCGAAGAGGAATAGCTGAAGCCCAGTGCGCGGGAGGCCTCCAGCTGACCGGCCTCCACGCTCTGGATGCCGGAGCGGAGGATCTCGCCGATGTAGGCGGCGGCCATCAAGCCAAGCGCGGCGATGCCCAGCGGGTAGGGGTTGTTGCCGGTCAGCCCGCCCACGATGGGGCCGATACCGAGTCCGATCAGCAGGATGATGACCACTTCGGGCAGGCCTCGGAAGATGTCGGTGTAGATGCGGGCCGGCCAGCGTAGCCACCGCGACCGGGACATCCCCGACACCGCCAGCACCATGCCGAGCAGCAGGCCGATGACGCTGGCGCTGACGGTCAGGATCAGGGTGTTGGGCAGCCCGGTTTTCAGCAGATCGGGGATCGCTCTCTTGTACAGCTCCCAGTCCAGGAATGACTCGCGCAGCTGGGTCAGCACCGGCTTGTCCGCCACCGCGGCCACCGTGGCGGGCTTGGTCCGGCTGGCGGCGATGGCCGCGAAATCAGGCAGCACCGGAGGCGGCGCGGACTTCGACCCGGGCTTCCAGCCAGGTGGTAGTGCGCGGGGCACCCACTGGGAGTACAGCCGCGACCAGGTGCCGTCGGCGATGATGGCGTCCAGACCAGCGTTGAGCGCGTCGATGAGCGGGGTGTTCTCCTTGGCCACCGCGTAGGCGACGAAATTGTCCAAGCTGAAGGTGTTCTCGACGATCACCGCCGGGTCGCCGGCCGCCACGGTGCCGATGGCCTGCTGGGCGGGTGCAACCCAGGCGTCGATCTGCCCGGTCTTCAGACTCGCGTAGACGGTGGTGAAATCGGGGAACTTCACCGGCTCAAGGCCGAGGGTGTCGATGACGTAGGCCTCCTGCACGGTGCCCTGGACCACGCCGATCCGCTGATCCGGTCCCAGCTGTCCGAACCCGGTGATCGATGAGCCTGCCGGCACCACCAGGGAGAAGTATCCGAAGTCGTAGCCGTTGGTGAATCCGACGGTCTGCCGTCGCGCATCAGTGGTGGTGATCGACGAGGAACCCGCATCGAAGCGACCGCCGGCGACCTGGGCGAGCAGACCGGAGAAGTCCGTACCGACGAAATTGACGGTCAGACCCAGTTTCTCGGCGATGGCGCGCAGAACTTCGTTGTCGAAACCGGTGAACTCGCCCTGCGCGTTGATGCAGACGCTTAGTGGGGCATCGGACAACGTTCCCACCGTCAACGTGCCCGGCTTGATCAGCCGGAGCGCGCCGGCATCGACGACATCCAGCGCTTCGGTGCCGGCGGTCGTGTATCTGTCGTCCCCCGGGCCGCCGGCTGCGGCGGCGAGATTGGTCGGCAGCGCGCTGGCGGCCTGTTCACCCGGTGGCGAGCACTGGTCGGCCGCTGCTGAGGGGGCGGCGAACATCGTGAGGGTCAGCAGCGCCGCCGACAGCAGTGCAATGAGGCGAAAGCGGCGGGCGGTGCCTGAATCGGGGACCATCTGCTGGAACCTAGTGGAGGCCGATGCCGGCCGCCCGGGGTCACGTCCCATCAGGACATCAGGTGCCGACCCGGCTGTCGCGCCATTGCACCAGGGCCTGCGCCGGGCCGAGGTCGTAGTCAGGGCCGTCGCAACCGACGGTCATCAGGGTTACACCGAGTCGGGCCAGCGCCTCGGCATTGGCCACCAGGGTTTCGGTATCGCGCCCTTCGACCCCCGAAGAGCGTTCGACGGTGTCGGGTTGGCGGCCGGCATCGGCGCAATGCCGGCCCAGCGCTGCCGATTTGCCCGGATAGGTTGCCGCGTTGGTGAATCCGTGCCAGATGTCGGCATACTCGGCGACCAGTCGCAGGGTTTTCCGCTCACCCTGCCCGCCGATCAGCAGCGGGATGCGCCGGGTCGGCGCCGGGTTGAGTGCCGCCAGCCGGGACTGGATCCGGGGCAGCGCGGTAGCCAGGTCCGCGAGTCGGCTTCCGGCGGTACCGAATTCATAGCCGTATTCGTCGTAGTCCTTGCGCATCCAGCCCGAGCCGATGCCCAGGATCAGACGTCCGTCCGAGATGTGGTCGACGGTGCGCGCCATATCGGCCAGCAGTTCGGGATTTCGATAGGAGTTGCATGAGACGAGTGCGCCGATCTCGATCCGGGAGGTCTGCTCGGCCCAGGCGCCGAGCATCGTCCAACACTCGAAGTGGGCGCCGTCCGGGTCTCCGTACAGCGGATAGAAGTGGTCCCAGTTGAAGGCGACGTCGACACCCATGTCCTCACAGCGGCGCACCGCGTCGCGGATGAGGCCGTAGCGGCTGGAATGTTGCGGCTGGAGTTGAACGCCGATGCGGATGGGGAAAGTCCCGGAAGTGGTCACAGCTCAGTCAAGCACTGAACGCAGGATTTCCACCAGGGCCCGCGGCTGATCGCCCTGCACCGAATGCCCGGCGTCGGGGACCACAACCACCCGCTGGAATCCCGGTGCGGTGCGGGCGAACTCGTCGGCGTCGCCGTCGTTGACAAATGCCGATCGGGCGCCGCGGACCAGGGTGGTCGGGGTGTGAAGTGACGGCACGTCATCCCACAGTCCGTCGAATCCGTCGCCCTTCCGGAAAGTGTCGTAGCGCCACGTCCAGGTACCGTCGTCGATCTGCTTCGCGTTGTGGAACACCCCGCGGCGCAACGATTCCCGATCACGGTGCGGGGCAGCGGCGATAGCGGCATCGAGCATCGCGTCGAAGCTCGGGAAGGTCCGTTCACCCTGGACCAGGGCGACGGTCCCCTTCTGCTCGGCGGTCATCTCCCGGTGCCGGGCCGGGGCCGACGGGGTCACGTCGACCAGTACCAGTTCGGGCACCAACCCGGGTGCGGTGACTGCCAGACGCAGGCCGGTCAGCCCGCCGAGTGACATGCCCACCGTGAGGCCGGCGCGCGGGGCGAGTTCCCGGATCAGTGGTTCCAGCGCCACCGCGTTCAGGCGCGGCCCGTAGTCGCCGTCCTCCCGCCACGCGGATCGGCCGTGGCCGGGCAGGTCGATGGCCAGGGCCGGCAGGCCCAACCCGAGAATCACGGTGTCCCAGGTATGTGCGTTCTGGCCGCCCCCGTGCAGGAACACCACCCGGGGATCGTCGCCCCACAACAGCGCGCTGACCGGCCCACGGTCGACACGGGCTACGGTCGGCAGCGGACCACTCCGGCCCGCCTGGTCGGCGTTCTCCGGCAGGTACTGGAATTCGTTCACATCGGCCATGGAACGCGACTAGACGGCCCGCTGATCGGTCTACTGACCGGTGATGAACTCCTCGAGCTGCTCCCGCGCGACATCATCGGGCAGCTGCTGTGGGGGGCTCTTCATCAGGTAGGCCGACGCGGCGACCACCGGGCCGCCCACCCCGCGGTCCTTGGCGATCTTGGCCGCCCGCACAGCGTCGATGATGACGCCGGCGGAGTTCGGCGAGTCCCACACCTCGAGCTTGTATTCCAGGTTGAGCGGCACATCGCCGAACGCGCGGCCCTCCAGCCGGACGTAGGCCCATTTACGGTCGTCGAGCCAGCCGACGTGGTCGGACGGGCCGATGTGGACGTCCTTGGTGTTGAACTCCTTCTGGAGGTTGCTCGTGACAGCCTGCGTCTTGGAGATCTTCTTGCTCTCCAGCCGCTCGCGCTCCAGCATGTTGAGGAAGTCCATGTTGCCGCCGACGTTGAGCTGCATGGTGCGGTCGAGTTGCACGCCACGGTCTTCGAACAGCTTGGCCATCACGCGGTGGGTGATGGTGGCACCGACCTGGCTCTTGATGTCATCGCCGACGATCGGCACCCCGGCATCGGCGAACTTCTTGGCCCACACCGGATCAGAGGCGATGAACACCGGCAGCGCGTTGACGAAGGCCGCGCCGGCGTCGATCGCGCACTGGGCGTAGAACTTGTCGGCCTCCTCCGAACCCACCGGGAGGTAGGACACCATGACGTCGACGTTGTTCTCCTTGAGCACCTTGACCACATCGACCGGGTTCTCATCGGAGACGTCGATGGTGTCGGCGTAGTACTTGCCGATGCCGTCAAG
>JAHZJY010000174.1 GCA_022600695.1 Actinomycetes bacterium
CGTCGCCAGGCATGCGGACGTCCGCGATAGGTCGGGACTGAAAACCGCCCTGGCCGAGGGTATCTCCGAGCTGGGACGGCTCGATATCGTCATCGCGAATGCCGGAATCGCGCCGATGGCGGGCGACCACGCCTGGCAGGATGTCATCGACGTCAACCTCACCGGCGTCTACCAGACCGTCGATGTGGCGATGCGACCACTGATAAGGCAGGGTCAGGGCGGTGCCATCGTGCTGACCAGTTCAGTCGCCGGACTGGTGGGCATCGGTGCACCGATTGCCGGCTCACTCGGGTATACGGCCGCCAAACACGGCATGGTCGGCCTTATGCGGGCATACGCCAATTTTCTGGCGCCGCATAATATTCGGGTCAACTCGGTGCACCCGTCCGGGGTCGACACACCGATGATCGACAATGATGCCACCCGGTCCTGGCTGGAGGGCATGGCACAACATGATATCGGCGGCCCGGATCTGACGAATGCCCTTCCGGTGCAGACCCTTGAGTCCCAGGACGTCGCCAACGCCGTGGCCTGGCTGGTCTCGGATGCGGCCCGCTACATCACCGGAGTGACGCTGCCGGTGGATGCCGGCTTCGTCAACAAACGCTGAATCCGATTGCGGGCTATATCTCCAGCACCGTCGGCACGATCATCGGCTGACGCCGATAGGCCTCGCCGACCCATTTCCCAACAGCGCGGCGAACCGCCTGGGCGATCCGGACCGGGTCGGTAACCCGATCGGAGGCCAGGGATTCCAACTCCTGCTCGACCCTCAGCACTGCCGGATCAAGGGCCTTCGGATCCTCGGAGAAACCGCGCGCGTACAGATGCGGCGGCGCGGCGACCTGGCCCGTTCCCCGGCGGAGCACCACCGTCACGGCGACGAAACCGGAACTCAACGTGAGCCGCTCCCCCAGTGTGGTTTCACCGACGTCACCGCTGACCAGACCGTCGACGAACATCTTGCCCACCGGGACGGCGCCGGCAACGGCGGTCTTGCCTCCGATCAGGTCAATACTCACCCCGTTCTCGGCCAGCATGATCGAGTCGTCCGGGACCCCCGTTCGTGCCGCCAGTTTGGCGTTGGCCCGCAGGTGCCGCCAATAGCCATGGACTGGCATCACGTTGCGTGGCCGTACCGCGTTATAGAGAAACAAGAGTTCGCCCGCGTGGGCGTGACCTGAGACATGCACGCGGGCATGTTGATTGGTGACCACTCGGGCGCCGGTTTTCGACAGCGCGTCGATGACCCCGTAGACCGCTTCCTCGTTACCCGGAATCAGCGATGACGAGAGGATGATCAGGTCATCGGCAGTAATGGAGATACTGCGATGCTCACCGCGCGACATCCGGGACAGCGCCGACAGTGGTTCGCCCTGGGTGCCGGTGGTGATGAGCACCAGCCGGTCGGGCGGCATCGTCTCGGCGGCGGCGATGTCGATGACGTCGGAGTCCTCCACGGTGAGGAATCCCAGTTCCCGCGCGATGGCCATATTCCGCACCATCGACCTGCCGACGAACGCGACCCGGCGCCCCAGTGCCACCGCCGCGTCGACGATCTGCTGCACCCGATCGACATTGGAGGCGAAGCAGGCCACCAAAACCCGTTTACCCTCCGCGTTTCGGATCAGCCGGTGCAAGGTCGGGCCGACCTCGCTCTCCGACGGGCCGACACCGGGGATGTCGGCGTTGGTGGAATCACACAGGAACAGATCGACCCCGGCGTCGCCGAGACGGGACATCCCGGGCAAATCGGTGGGCCGTCCGTCCAGCGGCAACTGGTCAAGTTTGATGTCGCCGGTGTGCAGCACTGTTCCCGCGCCGGTGTGGATGGCGACAGCCAGCGCATCCGGGATCGAATGGTTGACCGCAAAATATTCGCACTCGAACACGCCGTGCGTACTGCGCTGCCCCTCGTGTACTTCGACGAACCGGGGCTTGATGCGGTGTTCCCGGCACTTGGCGGCGACCAGTGCGAGGGTGAACTTCGAGCCGACCACCGGGATGTCGCTGCGAAGTTTGAGCAGGAAAGGAATCGCGCCGATGTGGTCCTCATGGGCGTGGGTGAGCACCAGCGCCTCGATATCGTCGAGCCGGTCCTCGATATGGCGCAGGTCCGGGAGGATGAGGTCGACGCCGGGTTCGTCATGTCCGGGGAACAGCACGCCGCAATCGACGATCAATAACCGGCCGAGATGCTCGAAAACCGTCATGTTCCGGCCGATTTCGCTGATCCCGCCGAGCGCAGTGACCCGCAGCGCACCCGGGGCCAGCGGACGCGGCGCTCGGAGGTCCTTGTTCATCATCGCTGCAGCCCCTCAGTCGGCATCCTGACCCCGAGCACCGCTGCCGCCCGAAGATCCTCGGCCAACTCGTCACACTGATCGGCCGTGGCTGGCATCTGCGGCAGTCTGGGCTCGCCGATGTCGAAGCCCTGCAGTCGCAGGCCCGCTTTGACCAGGGTGACCCCGCCCAGCCGGTTCTGCGCCGCATTCAGCGGCCCCAGCGCGACCGCGATCTTGCGGGCAGTGGCCAGGTCGCCGGAATTGAACGCGGTGAGCATGTCCCGCAGCTGCCCGGCGGCGAGGTGACCCCAGACGCTGACGAAACCCACCGCACCCACCGCCAGCCAGGGCAGGTTCAGCGAGTCGTCGCCGGAGTAATAGGCCAGGCCGGTCTCGGCCATGACCTGGGCGGCACCGTGAAGGTCACCCTTGGCATCCTTGACGGCGACGATGTTGGGGTGCCGCGCCAGCGTCCGCAGGGTGCTCCATTCGATGGGCACCACCGAACGAGGCGGGATGTCGTAGACCACGACCGGCAAATCGGTGGCGTCGGCGACGGCGCTGAAGTGGGCCACCAGCCCACTCTGCGGTGGTCGCGAGTAGTAGGGCGTGACGACCAGCAGGCCGTGCGCGCCCTCGGCTGCGCAGGCCCTGGCCAAGTGCACGCTGTGCGCGGTGTCGTAGGTTCCGGCACCGGCGATGATGCGGGCCCGATCGCCGACCGCACCGAGGACCGCGTTCAGCAGCCTGATTTTCTCATCGTCGGTGGTGGTCGGCGACTCACCGGTGGTTCCGGACAACACCAGGCCGTCGCAGCCGGCGTCCACCAGCCGGGAGGCGAGCCGGGCAGCTGTCGCGGTATCCAGCGTGCCGTCGGCGGTGAACGGGGTCGCCATGGCTGTCAGAACCGTGCCCAGCCTCGCGCTGGCATCGAATCCGCTGGTGCTCACGGGCTCTTAGGGTACCCGCTGGGCCCTAGACCTCTGTCGCAAGCGGGCTGGTCGCCACCTCGGTGCCGTCGGCCAGCGCACTGATCTCGAAATCGGCGAATACCGCAGGTGCCACCGACGCCAGTTCCCGCAGGCAGGTGATGGCCAGGCGGCGGATCTCGACGTCGGCGTGCTCACTGGCGCGCATCGCGATGAAGTGCCGCCAGGCCCGGTAATTGCCGGTCACCACGATGCGGGTCTCGGTGTCATTGGGCAGTACCGCACGGGCCACCTGACGGGCCTGTTTGCGGCGCAGCACCGCGTTGGGGGCGTCGTCGAACCTGGCTTCGAGTTTGGCCAGCAGTTCGAGATAAGCCGTCCGGCTGGCGTCGGCGGCCGCGAGCACGATCTGCTGCAGTTCGGGGTCGTCCTCCACCCCGGGCGGCAGCACCACCTGCGCCTCGTCGGCGGGGACGTAGCGCTGGGACAACTGCGAGAAGGAGAGGTGCCGGTGCCGGACCAACTCGTGGGTGCAGGATCGGGAGATACCGGTGATGTAAAAAGACACCGCTGCGTGTTCGAGCACCGAGAAGTGTCCGACGTCGATGATGTGCTGCAGATAGGCGGTGTTGGTCGCGGTGCGCGGATTGGGTTTGGACCAGCTCTGATAGCAGGCCCGGCCGGCGAACTCGAGGAGCGCCTGGCCGCCGTCGGCGTCGGTGCTCCACGGCACGTCCGGCGGCGCCAGGAATTCCGTCCTGGCGATCAGTTGCACGCGCAGGGGCGCGGTCTCGGCCACGGGCTCACAGTAGTGGGGGCTTTTCGGGCGAACTCACGTCGGCCCGGCACACGCAGCTGAACTCGATTGACGGTTCCGAACCCCGCAAGCTGTTCACGGTCCGCACCGTGCGAGTTCCCCGGCCAGGTCGCCACGATCACCGACGATCACCCGGCCCAATCCCAGCCATCCGGCCATCGTCTGCAACTCCCCGACCAGGGTATCCGCGACGCGAGCGACGTCCCGGCCCGGCTCGATGAAGGCCCCCACCACGTTCAGCGACCCCGCCCCCCGATCGGCTTTCAGGTCCACCCGCGCGACCAGCTCACCATCCAGCAGCAGCGGCCACACGTAGTAGCCGTATCGGCGTTTGGCGGCCGGGGTGTAGATCTCGAGGCGGTAGCTGAAGCCGAACAGCCGCGCCACCCGGGGCCGGAAGAAGATCAGGGGATCGAATGGGCACAGCAGCGCTGTCCCGCGACCGGTGCGCGGCACCCTCTGCCCGGCCCGCAGATACGCCGGCGCGGTCCAGCCCGCCACCTGCGTCGGTTCCAGTTCACCGCTCGCCACCAGCGTCGCGACGGCCTTCCTGGTCGGCTCGGCCCGCAGCCGGAAGTAGTCGCGGAGGTCCGCCTCGGTGGCCACCCCCAGCGCCGTGGCCGCACGCAGGATCAACTCCCGAATGGCTTCGTCATCGTCGATCTCGCGCGCCAGCACGTCCGGCGGCAGCACCCTTTCAACCAGGTCGTAGTGCCGGGCGAATCCGATCCGATACGCGGTGGTGAGCGCACCGGAGGCGAACAGCGCCTCGGCCACCCATTTGGTGTCGCTGCGGTTCCACCAGGCACCCCTGCTCCGCCGCGTCCCCGCCGCCAGATACGCCTCGATCTGCCCGGCAGTGCTGGGCCCGAGTTCAGCGACCGCGGCAAGGACTTCGTCGACCAGTCGTCGGTTGCGCTTGACGATGTCGACACCCCAGCGGCCGCCGACGTATTCGCGCATCCGCCACCGCAGCAGCGGCCAGTCCTCTACCGCTATCAGCGCGGCCTCGTGCGCCCAGTACTCCACCAGCAACCGGCGAGCCCGACTGCCGGCGCTCCCTGCCGCATCGTCCAGGACATGACGTTCATACGGGCCCAGCCGGCTGAACACCGGCGCGTAGTGCGCGCGCACCGCCACCGAGACTGAATCCAGTTGCAGCACCCCGACCCTTCCGATCAGCCGTCGAAGGTGCGCCCGGGTCACCGCACCGGTAGGTCGGGAATCGGCAAGACCCTGGGCGGCGACCGCGACCCGGCTTGCCTGCGCCGCGGTCAGTCGGGTCACAGGCGCCGGTAGCTGTAATACCGGTACCGCAACCCGGACATGCTGTCCTGCCAGTCCCCGGTGCTGCCGGTCCAGGACGCGTCGAGCATCGGGGCCAGGGCGTCGTCATCGCGCAGCCGCAGGTCAATATCCACTTCGGTGA
>JAHZJY010000175.1 GCA_022600695.1 Actinomycetes bacterium
CGGCGAGTGGTCGCGCACCAACGACGTGTTCGTCAAGCAGGTCAGTGTCCGCGCGGTCTGGACCATAGCGTCGGAATGCAGCTACCCCACCGAGTGCACCGGAACGGTGACCAGCAATCAGGGCTGGACGGCGCCGATCTATCAGACGGGTGGTGAATGGTATGTCAAACACGTTGTTCCGCAGTGGATTCCGTGCCTCGACGGATCCACGGCAGACGGATTTCAGGTGTTCCGGTTCAAGAGAATGACCCCGGGTGGCGACTACACCGACCCGAACTCGAACACCCTGGTCGGGGAGGACGCCACCACCGGTCCCAGCGGCGCCTGCGGCCGCAGCCTTCCGGCCTTCATCACCATGCCGTTCAAACTGGTCAAGGTGGGCTGACCGGACTCAGCTGGTCGGCAGCAGGTCCGTCCAGTCCTGTTCGCCGTCCTGCGTGACGATATCGGTCTGACGCGCCACCGTCCCGTCCGGTGTGGCGAACTGCCCGGTCTGCGGGTCGTAGGTGGCGATCGCCACTGACGGACCCGCGGCCGGACCCTCAACGTCGGGGCGGAGGGCGCTCGGAGCCACCACGGGACCCCCGGTAACCGGCGCATCCGGCGCGGATGCCCCCTCGGCCGGCGGCGGGCCCGGTGGTGTCGGGCCGGGCGGTGGCAGCGGGGTTCCCTCCAGCGGCCCGTAGATGTGGTCCTCGAAAGTGACGCGGTCATCCGGCGGGATGCCCTGGGCGATCAGGTTCGGGTCGAAAGGATACGGACCCAGCGCGTGCTGCCGCATGGCCAGCGGCTGGAAGTCTTCATCGCTCTCACACAACTCAGCGGTCGGGGCCCGCTTTCCGGGCTGACCCATGCACGGGTAGTTGCGGGCGCCGCGGACGGCGATCGGCGAGTCCTGCGGCAACTTGCAGTACAGGCCGTCCGGGGTGTCGACATCGGAGAGATCCGAGGGCGATCGCCACGACGACGGCGGCAGGAAACCCACCGTGCAGGCCGGCGGATCGTTGATGGTCAAGGTGAAGTCGCCCTGGGTGAACCCGGTGGGATTGTTACGCGGCAGCCCCACCGCCTGCACCGAGGCGATATAGGGCGGCAGCAGCACCAGCAACTGCTCCAGGGATGCGTTGTAGGTCACCGCGATCCGGCTGACCGTCGTGAGGTTGGCGAGTAGCACCGGCAGGGTCGGCTTGACCTGGCTCAGCAGTCGGGACACCTCATTGAGGGCGGCCGGCCCGTCGGAGAGGACCCCACGAAGCTGCGGATCACTGGCGCGCAGTTGACCGGTCAACCCGGCCAGGCTACGGGCCCAGCTGCGCAGTGCGTCCGCGGACACCACCTGACCGTCCAGCAGGGGCCGGGCGTCGTCGACAAGGGTGCGGGCCCGGCCGGCAACCCGGTCGAAGTCCGCGATGACGGTCGACGAGGAGTCCAGCAGGGTCGCCAGGTCGTCGGCGGAACCGTTGAGGCCGTTGAACGATTCGTCCAGGAGTTTGCTCAGCCGGTCCTTCGGAATGCTCTGCAGCAGCGCGCTGACCTGGTCGAGCATTGGTCCGACCTGCTGCGGGACGGTCGTGTCGGTCACCGCGATCACCGAACCATCCCGCAGGTAGGGTCCCGAATCGGTTCGGGGCAGGAGGTCGACGTACTGCTCCCCGACCGCGGAGACACTGAGCACCCGGGCCTGGAGATCGGCCGGAATCCTCGGCGAGGTCGCCAGTGACAGGGTGGCCTCCGCCCCGCCGCGAACGGGTCGCACGTCGGTGACCTTTCCGATCTGCACGCCGCGGTAGGTCACATTGGAGAATTGGTACAGCCCGCCGGTTCTCGACAGTTCAACTGTGACCGTGATCCGTCCGATCCCGAGCAACGTCGGGACCTGCATGTAGACGCCGACCATCGCCGCGATACCGACGATCGAGGCGATGGTGAAGATCACCAACTGGGTTCGCACGAATCGGGTGAGCATCAGTTGCCCCCTTCGTCTTCGGGGGCTCCGTCTGCGGGTTCACGGTCCAGCGGGGCAAGCTGCAACTCCGGCGAGACCGGATCAGGAGGGCCGGAGGTGTCCGCGGCTGCCGCCGGTGGCGGGCTGAACGGCGCGTTGAGCGGGTCGTAGGTGTAGGTCGCGTACCAGGGATCACCGGGTGCCGGAACGAGTTTCGCGCCCTCCTGACCCCAGCGGGTGCCGAGGAAGAGGGTCTTCTTCAGCCGCGGAACGGTGAAGTCGAAGATGATGTACTGATTGAGGTAGTCGCCCCGGATCGCGCGGTCGATGGTCGCCTGCCCGTACGGGAACGCGGTGAAGTAGGCCAGCGCCGCATCCAGTTGCGGGCCGACGTCGGCCAGCGACCGCAGTGTGGGTTCCAGGTTGCGCAGATTGCGCACCAGGTCGGCCTGGGTGTCGGTGACCAGATCCCCGGCCAGGGTGCTGAAACTGCCGAGCTTGTCCAACGCGGCGGTCAGCCGGGGCCGTTCGGCCACCAGAACATCGAGCGCCGGGGGAATCCGGTCCAGCGCCTCGGTGAGCACATCGCGCTGGCCGGCGAAGGTCCCGGCCAGCCGGTTCAGCGCGACCACCGTCGCATTGATGTTGTCCCGCTGGTCGGCCAGCACCCCGACGAAGTCATTCAGCCGGGTCAGCAGATCCCGGATCTGCGGTTCCCGACCGCCCAGCGCGGAGTTGAGTTCAGCGACGATATCGCCGATCTGGCCGACCCCTCCCCCGTTGATGACCACCGACAACGCCGAGAGGGTCTGCTCGGTGGACGGGTAGGTGGACGACTTGTTCAGGCCGAGGGTCGACCCCGGGGCGAGCCGGCCGGTCGGCGCCTGACCCAGCGGTGGATTCAGCGCCAGATGCATCGAACCCAGCAGGCTGGTCTGTCCCACCGTCGCGACAGCGTTTGCCGGAATGGTGATCTCCGGCTTGACCGAGATCTCGACGTCGGCATGCCAGTCCCGCACCGACATGTTGTTCACGCTGCCGACCACCACATCGCCGACCAGCACCGGTGAATTCGGTTCCAGCGTGCTGACGTTGGCGATTTCGATGTGATAAGTGGCAGCGTCCGGACCCCGCCCGACCGCACCCGGCAGCGGTAGCGAGTTCAGTCCGCCGAAGCCGCAGCCGCTCAGCGCGACGACCAGCGCGAGGCAACCGGCCGCCCGAACCAGCCGGCGGTAACCGAGGACACAGATCATGACGGCGGCTCCCCCACTCCGGCCGGCAGCGGCACCGGCGGCGGCATCGGCGGCGGGGGAACCGGCGCCGCCTCGGCCGGCAGCAGCATGTCCTGCACATTGGACGGGGTGCTCGGCGCGGGAACCGATGCCTGGCCGTGCGCGACACCCGCCGGAACGGGCGCACCCGGGAAGAGCGCGGGCTGCGGGTCGGCGGGCAGACCGTCGGGCGTATAGGCGCCCTGCCGGAGGTCCGGCGGCCCACCCCATCCGGCCGGCGGCGGCACGTCACCGTCGAGGCCGGTATAGGCCGAGATGGAGGGGGGCAGTTCCACGGGTGCGGTGCCGCCTTCGGCACCGGGAGCCAACTTCGGCTCGGAATACACGAGGTTCCACGGACTGGGCGACTTGCCGAGGTAGGCGTTGAACGGCAGCGGCAGATAGTTGAAGTTGATCAGGCGCAGTGCCGGCCCGAGATATTGCGAGCACAGCCTGCTGGTCTCGCTGGCCGTCGCGTTCTCAATGGCACCGATCGCCGCGCAGACCACCTGAAGGGGGTTGGAGAAGTTCGCCAGCGCGAAGCCGCCGAGCGCGCTTTGGATGTCCGGGTTGTAGATGTTGTAGCTGTTCCCGATCGCGTTGGGTGCCACATGCAGCAGATTCTTCAGAGCGGACTGATTGTCACTGAGGTTGCGGACGACATCGCTCAGACGGCCGATCTGCTCGGCAGTCTGGTTGCGGCTGCCCGCGACGAACCGCTGGACGTCCACCACCGCGCTGGAGAGATTGGTCAGGGCCGCATCGAGATCCGATCGGCTGCCGTCGAGCACACCGGCCACGGTGGCGAGCCGGTCCTGGAACTGGACGATCTGGGTGTTGCTGTCCCGCAGTGCGGTGACGAAGGTCTGTAGGTTCTCGATGACATCGACGATATTGCCGCTGCCGTCGGCCAGGATGCGGCTGAGCCCGGACAGTTGCGCGATGGTGTCACGCAGTTTCTCGCCGTTGCCGTCCATGGCTCCCGCGGCGCTGTCGATGAACCGGCCCACCGACGAGGTGGACTGGTCGAGGGTGGGGCCGAGATCGGTTGCCAGCCTGGTCAACTGTTCCTTGACCTGGTCCCACTCGACGGGCACGGCGGTGCGGTCGGTGTCGATCACCGCACCGTCGCGCATCCTGGGACCGTCAGGCCGCCCATCCGCGCCGTAGGCGGGGGCGAGTTGGACATAGCGCGCGCCGACCAGGTTTTGGGCCACCATGACGGCCCGGGCATCGGCCGGGATGGGCACCGTGCGGTCAACGGCCAGGGTCATCTTCGCTTTGGTGCCGCGCGGTTCGATCTCCTTGATCGTGCCCACCTTCACCCCGGCGACCCTGACCTCATCACCGGGGTAGATCGCGGTGGCACTGGTGAAGTAGGCGGTGATCGTCGTCGGCTTCAGTGCGACGTTGCGCACCAACAGACCCGCTCCCCCGGCGATCAGCAGGGCCAGCAACGCGGCGATCGCCACGGTGGACCGGGTACGCGTCATGGCTGCCCCACCGTCTGAGGGGGGATGCCGAACGGCCCCCACCACTGATTGGGTTGCGGAATACCGTTGTAGGGCAACGGGAACTCCGCGCGTGGTCCGGCGTTGTCCGGCGGTTGTCCGGCGTCCACCCCGCGCCGGAAGCCCAGTGCGTAGTCGAAGAACGGCTGCAGTGTCTGCGCCGGTGACAGGTTGGCAACGAAGGCGTTGTAGTAGAAACCGTTGTTCACCGCCTCGGCCTGGGTCAGCTGGAATTTGGCCAGGCCGGCCATCGCCTTGCCGACATTGTCGTTATTGCGTTGCAGCATCTCGGTGACCGCGTTCAGCTTCTCCAGCGCCGGCGCCAGATCCTGCTCATTGTCGGCGACCAAGCCGCTGAGTTGCTGGGACAGCGCGGAGGTGTTGGCCAGCAGATTGACAATCGCGTAGCGGCGTTCCTCGAGCACCCCCAGCAACTCGTTGGCATTGAGTATCAGCGCGTTGACCTGCTGGCTGCGCTCGGCGAGGATGCCGGTCACCTCCGAGGCGCTCGCGAGTAGATCGGCCAGCGAACCGTTGCGCTCGTTGAGCGCCCTGGAGATCCGGCTGATTCCGTCGAAGGTCGGCCCGAGGTGCGGCGCCAGCCGGTCGATGGTCGTCGACAGGGTGTCCAGCGACTGGTTGAGTGCGGCGGTGTCGGTGTCGGTGGTGTTGGCGGTGAACTCACCGAGCGCATCGGTCAGCGAGTAGGGCGAACCGGTGCGCGACACTGGGATGACATCGGCGGGGCTGAGTCGCCCCTCGCCGGCCGACTCCAGCGTCAGCAGCCGCTGACCGAGCAACGTCCCGGTCCGGATGTGCGCGGTGGTGGCCGAGCCGAGCCGAACCTTGCCGTTGACCGCGAAAGTCACCAGCGCCTTGCCCATGTCCGGGCCCCGACCCAGCGCCACCTCGGACACGGTGCCCACCTTGACGCCGGAGACCTTGACCTCGTTACCGGGGACCAGGCCGCCGGCCTCGATGAACAATGCTTGATGGTGGACCGAGGTCGCCAGCGTCAGCAGTCGCTGCGGCTGGAGACCGACGGTGATGATGAGCGCGATCAGCGTCAGCCCGATGAACCCGGAGCGAACCAGATGGGGGCCATGGTATTTCAGCATGCGGGCCTGCTTCTCATCACGGTTCCGCGCACCTTCCGGTGTGCTGCATGATCCACGGGAAGTAGGCGGTCCGGCCCTGCAGGTCGCTGACCCGGAACGACATTCCACACAGGTACTGGTTGATCCAGCTGCCGTAGGAGCCGAGCCGGACCAGCTTGCGGTAGTTCTTCGGTGCCTTCTGCAAGGCGAGGTCCAAGGTCTCCTTGTCCTGATCCAGAATGGGCGCCAGCCTGGCCAACTCGTCGACGGTCCCGGCCAGCGGCGCCCGCGCCTCGGTCAGCAGATCCGTCAGCACCGCGGTGCCGTCATCGAGGGCGGTGATCGCGGTGCCGATCGGATCCCGGTCCGCCGACAGGCCGGTGATGAGAGTCTCCAGACGGTCCACCGCGACGGAGAACTTGTCTCCGTCTGTGCTGATGGTCGCCAGCACCGCGTTCAGGTTGTCGATCAACTGCTGGACGGTTCGGCTGTTGTCGGCGAGCGCGCCGGAGAACGCCGACGTCTTCGCGAACAGCGACTCGACGTTGCTCTCCTGGCCCTGCAGGATCTGGATCAGCGAATTGGTCAGGGCGTTGACGGCCTGCGGGTTGAGTCCCTGCACCACGGGTTTGAGCCCACCGAGCAGCAGATCGAGGTCCAGGGCCGGCTCGGTGCGATCCGCGGGTATCACCGACCCGGCAGGCTGGATGGTGGTCGACCCCGGGCCGTCGAGCAGTTCCAGGTAGCGGTCCCCGACCAGGTTGAGGTAGCGCACCGCCGCCGTGGTGCCGGCCGTCAGCACGATATCGCGGTCGGCTCCGAACCTGACGTGCACGGTGTTGTCGGGCTGCAGATCGACGCTGCTGACCGATCCGATCCGTACGCCGGCCACCCGGACCGAGTCCCCGCTCTTCAGGCTCGATACGTCGTCGAAAACGGCAGTGTAGGAGTTCTCCGGGCCGCCCCGATATTGGCCGAAGATCGCGAACAGGGCGGCGGTCAGCATCAGCATCACCGCCATGAAGATGCCGATTTTGAGACCGGTCGTACGCAGGTTGATCATCCGCCGGGCTGACCGATCTGTGCGGTATTGCGCGGCGGACCGTCCAGCGGGCCGAACAACGCCTGCTTGAGGCCATCGGAGTTCAGCAGAATGCCCTGGTTGCCGTACTGGGCCTGGTTCGCGCCGATATCGGTGACCACGTACGGCGGGCGCTGCTCGTAACCGACGTTGGGCAGGTCGGTGCACTGCGGCCCGCCCTTGGCGGCGACTTTCGGCAGGTTGCCCGGATACCGGTAGCGCTCGCGGCCGAGGAAGAACCCCTGCAGTAGCACGGCGCCCGGCACCGGAATTCCCGGGCCGTTCGCCAGCGGGAGCAGTCCACCCAGTCCGCATGTCAGTGCCTGGTTGTACTCGTTGGTCAGATCGGTGGTGGGCACCAGCAGGTGGATGACATCGGCGAGCGGCTGCCGGTTCTCGGTGAGCACCTCGGTTCCGATATCGGCCAGCCCGATGGCGCTGAGCAGCAGGGCATCGAGACTGTCCTGGGTATCGACGACGGTCTCACTGATCCGGGTGGTATTGGCGACGGTGTCCAGTAGATCCGGCGAGGCGTCGGCGAACGCGTCGAATACCGTCGGCGATATTTCGAGGGCGTGGTTGAGGTTTTCCAGCGCGGGGTTGAGCGTGGCCAGGGCGCTGTCCAGGTCGACCAGAGTCTGCCCGAACGCCTCCCCGCGGCCGTCTAGCGACTTCGACAGCGCACCCAGGGTCTGGTTGAGCTTCGCCGGCTCGACCGCCGACAGCACCGACACCAATTTCTGGAAGACCGTGTTCAGTTCGACGGTGACTCTGTCGCCGCCCCGGATCACCGTCCCGGCCTGGAGCGCGGCCGGGGACGGCCGGCTCGGTGCCACCAACTCGACGAACTTGGCGCCGAACACCGTCGAGGAGGTGATCTCCGCCCCGACGTTGGCCGGAATGACCTTCACCGCGTCCGGCTGGATGGCCAGGTGCAGGGCCGCCCCGCCATCGGGCAACGGCTCGATCGAATCCACCTTGCCCACCTGCGCGCCGTGGATCTTGACCTTCGCGTTCGGATACATCACCAGCCCGGCGCGGTCGGCGATGACGGTCACCGGGACGCTTCTGGTGAAGCTGTCCTGGAACAGTCCCACGGCCAGCACCACCACGATGGCCAGCGCAAGCACGGTGAGCACACCCGCCAGTGGGCGGATGTCGGTGGTTCTGCGTCTGGTGGCCATCGCGCTTATCCGGACAGGTTGAAGTTGCCGTCGGAACCGTAGATCGCCAGTGACACCAGCAGGGTCACCGACACCACCACGATCAGCGAGGTCCGCACCGCATTGCCGACAGCGACACCGACCCCGGAGGGACCGCCGGAGGCGAAGTACCCGAAATAGGTGTGGACCAGCAGGATGGTGATCGCCATCAGCACCGCCTGCGCGAACGACCAGAGCAGGTCTATCGGGTTCAGGAAGGTGTCGAAGTAATGGTTGTAGAGCCCGGCCGACTGGCCGAACAGCGCCACCGTGACGAACTGGCTGGCCAGGAACGACAGGATGACGGCAATCGAGTACAGCGGCGCAATGGCGACCATTCCGGCCAGTAGCCGGGTCGAGACCAGATACTCCACCGGCCGGATCCCCATCGACTCCAGGGCGTCGATCTCCTCGTTGATCCGCATCGCGCCCAGTTGAGCGGTCACCCCGGCGCCGAAGGTGGCGGCGAGACCGATGCCGGCCACCACCGGCGCGGAAATCCGGACGTTGATGAAC
This sequence comes from Actinomycetes bacterium, assembly GCA_022600695.1. Lineage (GTDB taxonomy): Bacteria > Actinomycetota > Actinomycetes > Mycobacteriales > Mycobacteriaceae > Mycobacterium. Next base: position 8,627 of record JAHZJY010000175.1, read on the forward strand.
GCCGCCAGGAACCCGGTCAGCGCTTCCACTCCGATATTGCCCAGCGAGGAGTAGCCCTGTACGGCGAGCGTGCCGCCCGCGGCCAGGGTGAGAAACCCGACGATGGCCACCGTGCCGCCGATCATGGCCAGGGTGCCGGCGCCCATGCTGATCTCGGCGATCAGCCGAATGACCTCTGTCCGGTAGCGGACCGCGGCATGGGGCATCCCCGCGATGCCCTTGGCGTAGAACACGGTGTGGTCACCGAGCCGGCCGAAAAAACCGATCGGACGACGTAACTCCCGGAAGAGTCTCGGGTAGTTGGCCCGCAGAACGGTCATAGTGCCCATCGGCTCAGCCCGTCGTCAGCTGGATACCGATGGCGGTAACCACCACGTTGACCACGAACAGCGCCATGAACGCGTAGACCACCGTTTCGTTGACCGCGTTGCCCACCGCCTTGGCCCCGCCCCCGCTGATCATCAGCCCCCGATAGCAGGCCACCAGTCCGGCGATCAGGCCGAACAGTGCCGCTTTCACACAGGAGATGATGACTTCGGGCACCCCGGTCAGCAGCGTGATACCGGCCGCGAACGCACCCGGGTTGACGTTCTGCACGAACACCGAGAACACGTAACCGCCCACGATGCCGATGATGACGACCAGCGAGTTGAGCAGCAGTGCCACCAGGGCCGAGGCGAGCATCCGCGGGGTCACCAGGCGCTGCACCGGGTTGATGCCGAGCACCTCCATCGCCGCGATCTCCTCACGGATGGTCCGCGATCCCAGATCCGCGCACATCGCCGTCGCCCCCGCCCCGGCCACGATCAGCACCGTCACCAAGGGGCCTACCTGTGTCACCGCGCCGAAGGCCGCACCCGCCCCCGACAGGTCGGCGGCGCCGAGTTCGCGCAGCAGGATGTTCAGGGTGAAACTCACCAGCACGGTGAACGGGATCGCGACCAGCACGGTGGGTGCCAGTGATACCCGCGCTACGAACCAGGACTGTTCGAGGAACTCCCGCCACTGGAACGGACGCTGGAACAGAAAGCGGACCGCGTCGGCCGACATCGCGAACAGTCCGCCGATGGCTTCCATCGGGCTGGAGACGCCCTTGCCCAGCGCAATACCCGGCGACCAGCGATCCGCGGACTTGTTCGCCATGGGTACCGGTACTTGTCCCTACTGAAACGTGTTCCAATGTCGTCTCGCAACCTATGCGATAAACGGCTGCGTTGTGATCAATTCGACACCCGGTGTCGCGGGCAGACAGGAGCTACCGGCATGACCGTTCAGCGCTACAGCGATCGCCGGGTCCTGATAACCGGTGCCGGCTCCGGAATCGGGCAGGCGTGCGTGCTCCGCATCCTCGGCGAGGGTGGGTTGGTGACGGCGGCCGATATCAGCCGTTCCGGGCTCGACGACACCGTCGCCAAGGCAGGTGCGGATTGCGGTCGGCTGCACACCGTGGTGATGGACGTCGGCGATGAGGAGTCGGTGATCGCCGGGGTGGCTCGGACAGTCGACCTTCTCGACGGCCTGGACACCCTGGTGAACGTTGCGGGGATTCTGCGCTCCGCGCACCTGCTGGACACCACGCTGGCCGACTTCGAGCAGGTGCTCCGGGTAAACCTGGTGGGCACGTTCCTGGTCGTCCGGGAGGCTCTCCCGGCGCTGCGCCGCGGTAACGCCCCCGCGGTGGTGAACTTCAGTTCCACCTCGGCGACGTTCGCCCACCCGTACATGTCGGCCTACGCGGCCTCCAAGGGCGGGATCATGGCGATGACGCACGCGCTGGCCGCGGAGTTCGCCAAGGAGGGCATCCGGTTCAATTCGGTGCAGCCCGGCTCCATCTCGTCGGGGATGACCGACGGGACCGGGGCGTCGCGGCAGAGTGTCGGCCCCGGCCTGCCCCGTGATGCGGACTTCACCCTCTTCGACCGGGTCGCGCCCGGGTTGCCGCTGCCGGGCGGCGCCATCTTCGCCGACCCCACCGCAGTGGCCGCGGTGGTGGCGATGCTCGGCAGCTCGGAGGCCTTTTTCGTCACCGGCACCGAGGTTCGCATCGACGGCGGCGCCCACATGTAGCAAACCTCCCGCGCCGGCCAAGGCCGGAGGGGCCCGCGGCTGTCCGGCGCGCAGTCCGCTGTCCACTGTGTTTCCGGATGTCGTGTGGCGGATGTCGTGTAGCGGATGTTGTCTTGCGGATGTTGTCGAGATGGGCGAAGGTTTACCGAACCTTCATCGCCAGGGACCACCCGGACACCGAGGAGGACGGTCCTGAACGAGATCGGCGCCGCCATCACCCGGCAGACTCCCGCGTCGAGCCGCCGGCATCGCAACGACTCCCCGGTGATCGAAATAGACCACGTCACCAAGCGCTTCGCGGACTACGTGGCCGTCGACGACGCGGACTTCTCCGTCGGCGCGGGCGAGTTCTTCTCGATGCTCGGCCCGTCGGGCTGCGGCAAGACCACTACCTTGCGGATGATCGCCGGGTTCGACACCCCGACCGAAGGCGCCATCCGGCTCGAAGGTGCGGACGTGTCGCGGACCGCACCCAACAAGCGCAACGTCAACACCGTCTTTCAGCACTACGCCCTGTTCCCGCATATGACGGTGTGGGACAACATCGCCTACGGTCCCCGAAGCCGCAAGAAGGGCAAGGCGCAGGTCAAGAAGGACGTCGACGAGATGATCGATACCGTTCGGCTGACCGACCTGGCGCTACGCAAACCCGCCCAGCTCTCCGGTGGCCAGCAGCAGCGGGTGGCGTTGGCCCGGGCGCTGGTCAACTATCCCAGCGCACTGCTGCTCGACGAGCCGCTCGGTGCGCTCGATCTCAAGCTGCGCCACGTCATGCAGTTCGAACTCAAACGGATCCAGCGCGAACTGGGTATCACCTTCGTCTACGTCACTCATGACCAGGAGGAGGCGCTGACGATGAGCGACCGGATCGCGGTGATGAACGCCGGCAACGTCGAGCAGATCGGTACGCCCACCGAGATCTATGATCGCCCCGCGACGGTATTCGTCGCCGGGTTCATCGGTCAGGCCAACCTGTGGCACGGCCGCCGGACCGGCCGGGCCAACCGCGACTACATCGAGATCGACGTTCTCGGCACCACGTTGACGGCACGTCCCGGCGATACCGGCATCGCGACCGGCAGCGAGGCCACCCTGGTGGTGCGTCCCGAACGGGTGCGCGTGTCGATGGAGCGGCCGGGCGGGGAGTCGGCGACGGTGCGCGCCACGGTCGTCGACATCACCTTCCAGGGGCCGGTGCTGCGGCTGTCGCTGGCCGCGGCCGACGGCTCCCCGGTGATCGCCCATATCGGACCGGAGCAGGACCTGCCGATGCTGCGGCCGGGTGACGACGTCCACTTCGGGTGGGCGCCGGACGCCGCCCTCGTGCTGTCGGCCGCTGATGCCCCGACCGATGATCCGCCTCTGGTCTGATCCCGTCCCCCGTCCCCCGTCCCCAGACCGGAATCCCCGGAACCGAGAGGAAAGGCAACACCATGGCAGAAATCGACCCGCGGGTGCCGGCCCGGCGCAACTCCCGCCGGCGGTTCATCGGTGGCGGCGCCGCCGCGGCCGCAGCCCTGATCCTGGGCCCGTCGTTTGTGGCCGCATGCGGTTCGGGCAACAAGTCCTCGCCCGGCGCCTCGGAGGCGCCGTCCGAAGACGGCGGCCCGGCGGCGGGCACCCTGCGGATCTCCAACTGGCCGCTCTATATGGCGGACGGCTTCATCGCCGGCTTCCAGACCGCCACCGGTCTGGTCGTCGACTACAAAGAGGACTTCAACGACAACGAGGAGTGGTTCGCCAAGAACAAGGAACCGCTCTCGCGACGCCAGGACATCGGCGCCGATCTGGTGGTACCCACCCAGTTCATGGCCGCCCGACTGGCCGGACTCGGCTGGCTCAACCCGATCAGCGCCAGCCGCTGGACCAATAAGAAGAATCTGCGCACCGACCTGATGGACAACAAGTCCGATCCGGGTCGCGAATTCAGTGCGCCGTACTTGTCCGGGATGGTGGGTCTGGCCTATAACCGGGCCGCGACCGGGCGGGATGTCACAACGATCGACGATCTGTGGGATCCGGAGTTCAAGGGCAAGGTGAGCCTGTTCAGCGACGCGCAGGACGGACTGGGCATGTTGATGATGTCCCAGGGGCATTCCCCGGAGGATCCGACGACCGAGACCGTGCAGAAAGCCGTGGACATGGTCATGGAGCAGAAGGAGAGGGGCCAGATCCGGCGCTTCACCGGCAATGACTACGCCGACGATCTGGCCGCCGGCAACACCGTGATCGCCCAGGCGTACTCCGGCGATGTGGTCCAGCTTCAGCAGGACAACCCGGATCTGAAATTCGTGGTGCCGGAGTCCGGCAGCACCACCTTCCTGGACACCATGGTGATTCCGTACACCACACAGAATCAGAAGGCCGCCGAGGAGTGGATCAACTACGTCTATGACCGTGCCAACTACGCGAAGCTGGTGGCGTTCACCCAGTTCGTCCCGGTGCTCAGTGATATGACGGCCGACCTGGACAAGATCGACCCGAAGCTGGGCTCCAACCCGCTGATCAACCCGTCGAAGGAGACGCTGGCCAAACTGAAGGCCTGGGCACCGCTGACCGATGAGCAGACCCAGGAGTTCAACAGGGCCTACGCCACCATCACCGGCGGCTGAGTCGATGGCTGTTCCCTGATGGCCGGCACGGCGGGCAGCACCCGGCAGCGCAGCAGGATCGCTCCCTACCTGATGATCCTGCCCGCGCTGGCCTACCTCGGTGTGTTCTATGTGGTGCCGTTCGTCTCGTTGCTGCGCACCTCGCTGTCGACGACGGGCGGCTCGGTCTACCTGCCCACACTGACCTTCGCCTGGGACTTCGGCAACTACGGGCAGGCGCTGACCGATTACCGGGACCAGATTCTGCGGTCGTTCGGATACGCCCTGACCGCCACCGTGCTGTGTGCGCTGCTGGCATTCCCGCTGGCCTACGTGATCGCCTTCAAGGCCGGACGTTTCAAGAATCTGCTGCTGGGCCTGGTGATCCTGCCGTTCTTCGTCACGTTCCTGATCCGCACCCTGGCCTGGAAGACCATCCTGGCCGACGACGGCGTGGTCGTCAGCGCGTTGGGTTCGGTCGGGCTGCTGCCCAGCGAGGGCAGGCTGTTGTCGACCAGTTGGGCGGTGATCGGTGGGCTGACCTACAACTGGATCATCTTCATGATCCTGCCGCTGTACGTCGCCCTGGAGAAGATCGACCCCCGGCTGCTCGAGGCCTCCCGGGACCTCTTCGGCACCAATCGCAGGACATTCGGCAAGGTGATCCTGCCGCTGTCCATGCCCGGTGTGCTGGCCGGCAGTCTGCTGGTGTTCATCCCGGCGGTCGGTGATTTCATCAACGCCGATTATCTGGGCGGCACCCAGACGACGATGATCGGCAACGTCATCCAGAAACAGTTCCTGGTCATCAAGGACTATCCGGTAGCGGCCGCGATGAGCTTCGTGCTGATGGCCTTCATCCTGGTGGGCGTTCTGCTCTACACCAGGGCGGTAGGTACCGAGGACATCGTCTGATGGCTCCCACCGACCACGTCCGGCAGGCCGGTACGAGCACGCCATCGGTCACCGGTCCCACCTCCCCCGGCCGTACGTTCCGGTGCGGCCTCAAATTCGGCGATCTGACCCTGCGGATAGTGGCCGGGCTGGTGCTGTTGTATCTGTTCGTTCCGATCCTGGTGATCATCGTGTTCTCGTTCAACGAGCCCAAGGGCAAGTTCAACTACACCTGGCAGGGGTTCACCTGGGAGAACTGGCTCAACCCGTTCAAGTACCCGGCACTGGCCAAGGCCCTGCAGATGAGTCTCAACGTGGCCGCGGTGTCGACTGCGATAGCCCTGGTGCTCGGCACCTTGGTGGCGATAGCCCTGGTACGGCAACGATTCCGGGGCAGCAAGGCGGTGGACACCTTCCTGGTGCTGCCGCTGACCTCCCCCGAGGTGGTCATGGGCGCCTCGCTGCTGACCCTGTTCCTGAGCATGGGGTGGCCGACCGGCTATGTGACCATCCTGATCGCCCACGTCGCATTCGAAATCAGTTTCATCGCGATGACGGTGCGGGCCCGGATCAGGGGCTTCGACTGGACCCTGGAGGACGCCGCACTGGATCTGGGCGCCGGTCCCACCCGGACATTCTTCACGGTGACGCTGCCACTGGTCGTGCCCGGTATCGTCGCGGCCGCCATGCTGTCCTTCGCCCTTTCGCTGGACGATTTCATCATCACCTACTTCGTCAGCGGCTCGACGGTCACTTACCCGCTGTACGTCAACGCGGCCACCAAGGCCGCGGTACCCCCGCAGATCAACGTGCTGGCGACCGCTATCCTGCTGATCAGCCTCATCCTGCTGATCGTCGGGACGCTCTACCGGCGCACGAGGGTTCCCCGCTAGACCGGCCTCAGCGCCCGCGCACCAGTTCGACCCCGGCGCATCGCATCCCCGCCAGGGCCGCCTCGGTCGACTCCGGGGCCACCCCCGCTGTCAGGTCCACCAGAACCCGGGTCCCGAAACCGGCCCGGACGGCGTCCTCGGCGCTGGCGCGCACGCAATAATCGGTGGCGAGCCCGACGATGTCGACTTCGTCGACGCCCCGTTCCCGCAGCCAGTCCGCCAGATCGACCCCGTTCGAAATGCCCTCGAAACCGCTGTAGGCGGCTGCGTAGGCGCCTTTGAGGAAAACCGCCTCGATTGCGGAGGTGTCGAGCTCCGGATGAAACTCCGCGCCGGCGCTGTTGGCCACGCAGTGCGGCGGCCAGGATGAGACGAAATCCGGCTTCGCGGCGAAGTGACCGCCGGGGTCGACGTGATTGTCCTTGGCCGCGACCACATGGTCATAGCCGTGGTCGCCGGTCAGCAGTTTGTTGATCTGGCCGACCACCGCGGTCGCGCCGGTTACCGCCAGCGACCCGCCCTCACAGAAGTCGTTCTGCACATCGACGATGAGCAACGCCCGCATGTCTCCACGGTAACCGGCCGGACGCTACGCGGTGGGTAGGTCAGCGCCGGGGTCACCGGCCCGCTGCACCAGCCACCCTTGCTGGGCCCGCACGAACGCCGCGTCCACGGTCGCCCCGTGCCCGGGAACATAGATGGCGTGCTCGCCGCCCGCGTCCAGCACCCGGTCCAGGGTCGGCGGCCAGGCCTGTCGGTCCGAGCCGTCATCAATCGCCGGGTCCCCGGATTCCTCCACGAGGTCACCGCAGAACACCACCGTACGATCCGCCGGCCCCTTCGGTGGAACCACCACGATCAGGTCGTGGTCGGTGTGACCGCGGCCGGGGTGCTCGACCGCGACGATCCGGTCGCCGAGGTCGATGTCGGCCCGCCAGACCGGCCGGCTGGGTGGGCGGGCAGCTCGGCGGGCGCGGGCCACCTCAACGGGGTCGGCCCGGTAACGCAGCGCCTCATCGCAAAGAGCTTCGAGCCCGGCGGTCAGCGCCAGCGCAACCGGCGGCGCGGCGTAGACGCGGGCGTCGGGAAACCCGGCCGAACCCAGGATGTGGTCGAAATGATGGTGGGTCATGACCAGGTGCGTGACCGTACCGCCGGTCAGGTCGCGGACATCGCCGGCGACGGCCGCGGCTTCCTCTACCGTCGTGCCGGCGTCGACCAGCAACGAACCGGTCCGGCCGTGGACGAGTCCGATCGTGACATCGAGAAAGGACAGCCGGCAGCGGTGTACGCCACCGGACAGTTCCTCCCAGTCGTAGTTCACCACGCCGACGATATAGTCTGGACACATGTCCAGAACGGATGCCGGTCGACCGTGAGCATGCGCATCGCGCTGTTGTCCTACCGCAGTAAGACCCATTGCGGCGGCCAGGGTGTCTACGTCCGTCACCTCAGTCGGGGACTGGTCGAACTCGGCCACCGCGTCGAGGTGTTCTCCGGACCGCCCTACCCCGATCAGCTGGATCCGCGGGTCCGGCTGACCGAAGTGCCCAGCCTGGACCTGTACCGCGATGCCGACCCGTTCCGGACCCCCCGCCCCGGCGAGATCAAGGACCGCATCGACCTGCTCGAACTGGCCACCATGTGGACTGCCGGATTTCCCGAGCCGCGCACGTTCAGCCTGCGGGTGGCCCGGCTGTTGACTCGGCGGAACGGCGAATTCGATGTGGTCCACGACAACCAGTGCCTGGGTACCGGGTTGCTGGACATCGCCGGGTCCCTGCCCGTGGTGGCCACCGTGCACCACCCGATCACCCGGGACCGCACGGTGGATCTCGCCGCATCGAAGTGGTGGCGCAAACCCCTGGTACACCGGTGGTACGGCTTCCTCGGCATGCAGAAACGCGTGGCTCGTAGGATCCCCGACCTGCTGACGGTGTCGTCATCCTCGGCCGAGCACATCGCCGAGGACTTCGAGGTGCACCCCGACCAGTTGCACACCGTTCCGCTGGGGGTGGACACCGAGCTGTTCGCACCGTCGGAGACCCCCCGCGTCGCCGGCCGTATTGTCGCGATCGCGTCGGCCGACCGCCCGCTCAAGGGCATCGCCAACCTGTTGCACGCGATCGCCCGGCTGCGCGCCCACCACGATGTGGAACTGCAACTGGTGGCAAAGCTGGAGCCCAACGGGCCCACCGAGAAGCTGATCTCCGAGTTGGGGATCTCCGATATCGTGCGAGTGTCGGCGGACCTGCCCGACACCCGCGTGGCGGCACTACTTGCCTCTGCCGAAATCGCCTGCATCCCATCGCTGTACGAAGGGTTCTCGCTACCTGCCGTGGAGGCAATGGCCAGTGGGACGCCGATTGTCGCGAGCCGCGCCGGTGCGCTGCCGGAGGTGCTCAGCGCTGATGGAATGTGCGCGGATCTGGTCGGCCCGGGAGACGTCGGTGCGCTGACCGCGGCGCTGGGCCGGCTGCTGGACTCTCCGGAGCGGCGCCGGCGGCTGGGCGCCGCCGGACGGCGGCGGGCGCTCGAAATCTTCAGCTGGGAGTCGGTGGCCGCGCAGACCGTTCGGGTCTATGAGCAGGCGATCGCCCGCCGGTCCGGGCTTCGGCGGACGGTCGGGGCGGTCGACGAGCCGTGCTGACGGTGGATTACCAGCGGCTCGGGATCGGGCCGGGGGTCTCGGTGATCGATGTCGGCTGCGGGGCCGGCCGGCACAGTTTCGAAGCCTACCGCCGCGGTGCGGACGTCATCGCCTTCGACCAGAACGCCGCGGAGTTGGCGACCGTCGACACCATGCTGCAGGCCATGGGTCAGGCCGGGGAGGCCCCCGCCTCAGCCAAGGCGCAGGTGGTGGTGGGTGATGCGCGCGCCCTGCCCTACCCGGACGGTGCCTTCGATTGCGTGATCGCCTCGGAGGTCCTCGAACACATCCCTGAGGACGAGGCCGTGATCGCCGAGCTGGTAAGGGTTCTCAAACCCGGCGGCGCACTGGCGGTCACGGTGCCACGCTGGCTTCCCGAGCGCATCTGCTGGTTGTTGTCCGACGACTACCACGCCAACGAGGGTGGCCACATCCGGATCTACCGGGCCGGGGAGCTGCGGACGAAAGTGGAGGCCCGCGGGGTGCGGTTCACCCACTCCCAGCACGAACACGCTTTGCACTCTCCGTATTGGTGGCTGAAATGTGCTGTGGGAGTTGATAGAACGAATAATCCGTTGGTGAAGTCCTATCACCGGCTGCTGGTCTGGGACATGATGTCGCGGCCGGTCCTGACGCGGGCGGCCGAAGCCGCGCTGAACCCGCTGGTAGGAAAAAGCGTGGCTCTGTACTTCCGAAAGCCGGGGCATGCGCCGCGAGTCTGACCTGGCCGGGGTGCCCGGTGTCACCGGCGTCTTCACCCCCGCACAGTGCCGGCAAACCGCCGAATCCATCGCCGACATCCAGCTTCCGTCGGGTGAGATTCCCTGGTCGGAGACCGGGCATACCGATCCGTGGGATCACGTCGAGTGTGCGATGGCCCTGACCGCGGCGGGGTTGCTCGACGAGGCCCGGGCCGCCTTCGAGTGGTGCCGTCGCGAACAGAGCCCGGATGGGTCATGGGCCATTCGATACCGCCGCGGGGTCATCGAGGACGACGGCAGCGACAGCAACTTCTGTGCCTACGTCGCCACCGGGGTGTGGCATCACGCGTTGATTACCGGCGATCGGGACTTCGCCGAAAGGATGTGGCCGACGGTTCGGGCAGCCATCGACTTCGTACTGAACCTGCAGGCCGGCACCGGCGAGATCTACTGGGCCCGGGGGCGCGGGGGCACCCTGCCCGAAGCCTTGCTGACGGGGTGTTCGAGTATCCATCACAGCATCCGGTGCGGCCTCGCACTCGCCGAGCAGGTTGGCCGAGAACAACCGGAGTGGGAGGTGGCGGTGGGCCGGTTGGGGCACGCCATCAGCGACCACCCGGAGGCGTTCACCGACAAACCGCTGCATTCGATGGACTGGTACTACCCGATTCTCGGCGGCGCGGTCCGTGGTCGCGCCGCGCACGACCGAATCGCCGGGCGTTGGCGCGAGTTCGTCGTGGATGGACTGGGTATCCGTTGTGTCAACGACCGGCCGTGGGTGACGGGTGCTGAGACCTGCGAGTTGGTGATGGCGCTCGAGGCGATCGGCGACCGCGGTCGAGCGCACCGGCAGTTCGCCGCCATGCAGCACCTGCGGGAAGGTGACGGTTCGTACTGGACCGGACTGGTGTACGCCGACGGCAAGCGCTGGCCGGTCGAGCGCACCACCTGGACCGGGGCCGCCGTGATACTGGCCGCCGACGCGCTGTCCCGAACCACCCCCGGCGGTGGGATCTTCCGCGGCGTGGGCTTGCCCCGCGGCCTACAGGGCGACTACGACTGCGAGTGTGTCCGGAGCTGATTTCCCGGCACCCCGCACACCCTCTCCAGGATCCGCAGCGATCCGGTGCAGCCCACCTCGGCGAAGTCGCCGGAATCGAGTGCTCGGCAGTAGATCAGGTACGGCGGGCGGCCGCCGTCCCGAGGGTCGGGGAACACGTCGTGGATGATCAGAACGCCGCCGACCTGTACCCATCTCGCCCAGCCCTCGAAATCTGCGTTGGCCGCCGCTTCGGTATGCCCCCCGTCGATGAACAGCAGTTCCAACGGCGTGCGCCAGCCGCGGGCAACCACCGCCGATCTGCCTACGACCGCCACGACGGTGTCGTCGAGGGCGGCGGCGTCCATCGTCCGCCGAAAAGCCGGCAGCGTGTCGAACCGTCCGCTCACCGGATCCACCAGCGCGGTGTCGTGGAACTCCCAGCCAGGCTGATGCTCTTCGGATCCGTGATGATGATCGACGGTGTACAGCACGCTGCCCGTTGCGGCGGCGGCCGCGGCCAGCAGCAGGGTTGATCGGCCGCAGTAGGTACCGATCTCCACGGCCACGCCGCCATCGGTATAGCGTGCTGCGGCGTCGAACAGTGCCCGCCCCTCGTCGGCGGGCATGAAGCCGGCCACCGTCTCGGCGAGATCGAGCAGCCGCGCAGCCTGGGCGTCTGGGACAGTCATGGGGTTGACCGTAGCCCTCGCCGGGACCGCCACATCCCGCCGCCGACCGCATTGCGCGGTAGGTTGAGAGCAGTGAAACTCTTGAGGAGGGTCCGATGACAACGGGTGACCAAAACCCCAACCCCCAAGGGCAGCCGCCAGGTTTCCCGCCGCCGCCCAACCCGTATGGGCAGCCTTCCGCCGCTGGTTACCCGCCGCCCCCACCTCCCGGCTATCCGCCCCCGCCCCCCGGCTATCCCCCGCCGCCGGCCGGACACCTTCCGCCGCCTCCGCCGTATGGCGCCCCAGCCGGATACCCCCCGATTCCCCAGACCGTTCACGGCGGGAAACCCGGCGGGCTCGGGGTGCGTTTCGGCGCCCGCATCATCGACGGTTTGCTGGTCGGGATCGTGGCGGGCTTGCTCGCGATGTTGTTCAACGCATCGAGCAACATCATGGTGACCGGCTTGTTCTCCGGCGTGCTGTTGTTCGTCTACTTCGTGGCGATGGAGGTGACCCAGGGCCGGACGGTGGGCAAGATGATCCTCGGGCTGAGCGTGCACGGCCCGGCCGGAGCTGCCAAACCGGATATCAAGCAATCTGCGATCCGCAACGCCTTCACCCTGCTCACCGTCATCCCCTACGTCGGCGGACTACTGGCGGTCATTGCCTACATCGTGATCGCGGTGACGATCAATGCCAGCCCCACCAAACAGGGCAAACACGACCAGCTCGCGGGCGGAACCCAGGTCGTCAAGGGCTAGGCTTACCCCGGTTCCACTCCAGCCAGCCCACGCCGTCGCGGCCGTCGTCGGTGTGCACGACGGCCCACGCCCGCGGAAAGAAGCTGACCCGGCCGTCGGGTGCGACCAGTCGGACCGGTGCATGACCGCGGATGTCGATCGTCGC
>JAHZJY010000021.1 GCA_022600695.1 Actinomycetes bacterium
CATTGCCAGACCGCCGAAGGTGGTGACCAACAGCGCCTGCATCGCGGCCGCGCGACTGGTCGCCCGTTCGGCGTAATGCCCGACCAGCAGGAAGGACAACACCGTGGTCAGTTCCCAGAACAGGTACAGCAGCAGGGTGTTATCGGAGATGACCAGGCCGAACATCGCCCCGGAGAACGCGACCAGTTCGGCGGCGAAACTGGGCAACCGGTGCTCGGTGTGGCCGTCGTGGTGATGGAAGTAGTCCGCACAGTAGAAGAGCACCAGCGCGCCGACGCCGAGCACCAGCACGCTCATGATGGCGGCCAGGCTGTCGAAGCGGAAAGCGATGTTCATCGACAACTCGGGCACCCACGGGATGTCCCACCGTTGGCCCGTCCCGGAGCCCGGCCAGTGTGCGGCCACCCAGATCAGAGATCCCAGTGGCACCAGGGCCAACGGGTAGAAAGCCCGGCGGCCGAGCCACCGCACCAGCGACGGGGCCAGCGCAGTGGCGATCGCGTGGGCGAGCAGTATCCCCAGCATCGGTGTCAGCGGCCGCCGGCGAAAGCCCGCAGCGACTCCAGCTGAGCAGGATTCAGCGAGGGGCGCACGGTGTCGCGGGCGGTGGCCACATCGGCGGCGGTGACGTCGGCGGCGTCGATGGAGCGGCGCATCGCCGTCAGCGCGGACTCGCGCAGCAGCGCCACGCAATCCGCGGCGCTGTAGCCGTCCAGTTCGCCGGCCAGTGTCTCGAGGTCCACCTCGTCGCTGAGCGGCACCGATTTTCCGGCGGTCTTGAGGATCTGGAAGCGGGCGTCGGCGTCCGGGGGTTCGACGAAGACCAGCCGTTCCAGCCGGCCCGGCCGCAGCAGGGCCGGGTCGATCAGATCCGGCCGGTTGGTGGCGCCGAGCACCACCACGTCGCGCAGCGGATCGATTCCGTCGAGTTCGGTCAGCAGCGCGGCCACCACCCGGTCGGTCACCCCGGAGTCGAAGCTCTGCCCGCGCCGCGGCGCGAGGGCGTCGATCTCGTCGAGGAACACCAGTGAGGGCGCGGAATCGCGGGCCCGGCGGAACAGTTCACGGACCGCCTTCTCGGAGGATCCGACCCATTTGTCCATCAGTTCCGAACCCTTGACGGCATGGACGCTGAGCCGGCCGGTGCTGGCCAGCGCGCGCACGACGAAGGTTTTTCCGGTTCCGGGCGGCCCGTAGAGCAGCACCCCGCGCGGCGGCTCGACTCCGAGCCGGGCGAAGGTTTCGGGATGCTGCAGCGGCCACAGCACCGCTTCGGTGAGCGCCTGCTTGGTCGCCACCATGTCGCCGACGTCGTCGAGGGTCACCGAGCCGACCGCCACCTCCTCGGTGTTGGACCGTGACAACGGCCGGATCACCGACAGGGCGCCGGCCAGATCCTCCTGGGTCAGTGCCGGGGCGTCGCCGTTCTCGCTGGCCCGCGCGGCCGCCCGCAGTGCCGCTTCGCGCACCAGTGCGGCCAGGTCTGCCCGCACGAATCCCGGCGTGCGGTCGGCGATCTCGTCAAGCCGCAGACCCTGAGCCGGTACATCGCGAAGCAGCACCTCCAGCAGGGCCTTTCGAGTGGCGGCATCGGGCAGGCTCAAGCCGAGTTCCCGGTCGCACAGGTCGGGTGCGCGCAACCGGGGGTCCAGCGAGTCGGGAGCCTGCGACGTCGCGATCAGCGCCACACCGGCAGTATCGACAGCGCGGCGCAGCTCACCGAGGATCAGGGTGGCCACCGGCTCCGGCGGATCGGGCAGCAGCGCGTCGATATCGGTCACCAGCAGCACACCGCCCCCGGCGACGGCGTCGGCCACAGCGCGAGCAACCGCCTGCTGACGGTCGGCTACCGCGAGCGCGCCGGTGTCCGGACCGTCCAATTCGACCAATCGGCGGCCCGCGCACACCGCACGCACCAATCCGGCCTTGCCCACGCCGGCCGGCCCGGTGACCAGCACGCCGAGATTCGGTTTGGCGCCCAGCGTCTCCAGCAGGGCCGGCTCGTCGAGAGCGAGTTTGAGCCATTCGCCGAGCCGGCCCGCCTGCAGGTGCTGACCTTTGAGGTCGTCGATGCTGACCGGTGCTTCGGTGGGCCATTCGGCGGGGGGGCTCACTGTGGGCGTCGAGCCGGGCACCGGCCGGTCGGGTACGGCGCCGCGGCCCCAGGTGACCGACGAATTCGGTTGTACCGAGACGGGCCCGGCCGGATCGGTGCCGGTGACGGTCAGCAATTCCGAGGTCCAGGTGATGCCGACCGAGGCGGCCAACGCGGTGCTCGCCGCCGATGTCGAGGTGCCCGGGCCCAAGTCCCGCGGTAGCAGCGATACCGTGTCGCCGACGGTCAAGACCTTGCCCAGTAGCGCCTGGCGCAGCGCCGCCGAGGACACCGACCTGCAGGCCAGCGCCGACCCGCTCAACGTCACCGAGCGAGCGCCATGGACGGTGATCGGGGACACCAGCACGGTGGCGTCCTCGCGGAGCCCGGCATTGGACAATGTCACATCGTCGAGCAGTACGGTCCCGGCCGGTGTGCCGGCCGGAGCCACCCCGACCACCGCCGCGGTGGTGCGGGAGCCCATGAGCGCCACCGCATCCCACTCCCGGATTCCCAGCGCGGCGATCGCCTCGGGGTGCAGTCGCAGGACGCCGCGGCGCGAGTCCAGCGCGGCGGTGTTGAGCCGCGCGGTCAAGCTGAGACTCGAACTCATCGGCCGGAGCCGGGCTTGCGTAGGCCGAGTCGGGCGGTCGACCGCCGGTTCGGGTGCTGGGCGCGGCGCGCGGCGCGCCGGGCCTCGCGACGTTGCCGGGGTTTGACATCCCAGGCCTCCGGACGGGCCGCCACCCAGCGCTGGCTGCGGATCGTGAAAGGGATGATCAACAGGTAGCCGCCGATGATCAGCAAGACCAGGATGTAGGGGAACACCAACAGGCCCGCGGCGACGAGTGCGACCAAGACGAGCAGCACCGGCGCCGCATTCGCCGGTACCGACACCGATTTCAGGGCCAGCGTCGGGACTCTGCTCACCAGCAGAATCGAGTTGGCCGCCAGCCAGCCGCAGACGAACCAGGTCGAGGTCCACCAACCGGGGCCGAACTGCAGCATCGCCGCCAGCGGCCCGATCGAGCCGACCGCGCCGCACGGGGCCGGCATGCCGACGAAGTACTCCCGGGTGTACGCCGGGCGGGTGTCATCGTCGAGCAGCGAATTGAACCGGGCCAGTCTCAGCACGATGCACACCGCATAGAGCAGCACGAAGATCCAGCCGACCGGTGAGGTCGGCAGCAG
>JAHZJY010000176.1 GCA_022600695.1 Actinomycetes bacterium
GCCTGCGTAGTGGCTCTGCAGGTGGTCGAGTTCGTCGAGGAATGTCTGGTCGGTGCGAGCCTTCTCGTAGGCGGCGGTGACCTCCTCGATCACGGCCATCAGCGCTTCAGCGACATAACGACCGCCGAAGACGCCGAAATGTCCGCGCGCGTCCGGTTCGTGTCCGGTCGGCTCGGCGACGGCGGCGCTGGTCCGCGGCAGGTTGGGAATGGAGGTATCGGCCATAATCGGAGTCCGGGAGAGCCGGTCGGTGCTCAGCGTACCGGCTTCGGGCACGACGGATGCGCGCCGGCGGTCACCAGATCGGCCACAGTGCCACGCGGATCACCGCTGGTCACCAGACCCTCGCCGACCAGGACGGCGTCGGCACCGCCCCCCGCGTAGGCGAGCAGATCGGCCGGGCCCCGCACCCCCGACTCGGCGACCCGGATGATGTCGGACGGCAGCCCCGGCGCGATCCTGCCGAAGCAGTTGCGGTCGACGTCAAGCGTTTTCAGGTCCCTGGCGTTGACACCGATCACCTTGGCTCCGGCCTGCAGAGCGCGGTCGGCTTCGCCCTCGGTGTGCACTTCCACCAGGGCTGTCATTCCGAGGGACTCGGTGCGGTCCAGCATCGAGACCAGAGCAGGCTGATCGAGCGCCGCCACGATCAGCAGCAGCATATCGGCGCCATGCGCCCTGGCCTCGTGGATCTGATACGGCCCCACGACGAAATCCTTGCGCAGCACCGGGATGTCGACCGCAGATCGCACCGCGTCCAGATCGGCCAGCGAGCCGCCGAACCGGCGTTCTTCGGTGAGCACACTGATGACCCGGGCACCGCCGTTCTGGTAGGCCCGAGCCAACTCGGCGGGATCGGCGATGGGCGCCAACTGGCCCCGCGAGGGGCTGGCCCGTTTGACCTCAGCGATCACCGCGATACCTGGGGCGCGAAGTGCGGTCATCGTGTCTCGCGGCGGCGGGGCAGCCTCAGCGGCCGCCCTGATCTCAGCCATACTCACCGCTGCTTCACGAGCGGCGACATCCTTGCGGACGCCCTCGAGAATGGAGTCGAGCACGGTTGCCGAAGTCATGACAGCCGGTCCCCCTCTTGCGGTGTCTGGCGATGACGTGGATCTCGGGAAAGGGTAGCCGCCCATCGGCCCGCACCCCTCACCGCCCCTCGGTGTCGGATCGGGTCGGGTCCCGGCCCTCGTCGAGTGCGTCCCACATACCGCGCTCGGACAACCCGGGCGCGCCGCCGGACGCTCCGGGTGCGGCATATCGGGCGGCCTGATCGACGGATGAGACCGCCGAGCGCATCAGCAGGACCGCCGCGATCAGCGCGACGACCGCGGCTAGCAGGGTCAGCACCGCGCCGGGAAGGTACCGTTCGCTGTCCACCAGGGTGACCACCGCCACCCCTGCGATCTCGGCGCCGCGGGGACCGACGTCGGGCATCACGATGAGGCTGACGCCCAGATACCCCAGACCGAAGCAGACCACCGCCACCAGCAGCGCCACCGACCGCAGCGGCCAACCTCGCACCGCCAGCGCGGCCAGGGCGGCAGCCAGCAGAAGCACTGCCATCGGTAGCAGCGCCGTCGACCAGGCCGCACCGTCGAGTGCCGAGGTTTTCGGTTGACCGAGACCGTCGAATGAGGTGACCGTCACCCAGGTCAGCCGGGAGGCCACCCACAGTCCCCCGGCCGCGAGGATCAACAGCAGTTGCGCTACCCGGATCACGACGCGCTCATGGTGCGCTCAGCGTCTCGGCGGCGGCGATCGCGGCGAGCACGGCCCTGGCTTTGTTGGCGGCCTCGGTGTACTCGTAGGGGCCGTTGGAATCGGCCACGACCCCACCCCCGGCCTGGACGTATGCGGTGCCGTTCCGCATCAGTGCGGTCCGGATGGCGATGGCGAAGTCGGCGTTACCGGCGAAGTCGAGGTAACCGACCACCCCGCCGTACAGGCCGCGGCGAGTTTTCTCCACCTCTTCGATGAGTTCCATCGCCCGCACCTTCGGCGCACCGGATAGCGTGCCCGCCGGAAAGCAGGCCGTCACCGCATCCAGAGCGGTCCGGCCCTCCGCCAGCAACCCGGTCACCGTCGAGACCAGATGCATGACATGGCTGTAGCGCTCGATATGGCTGTAGTCCTCGACGCGCACGGTCCCGGGAACACAGACCCGGCCGAGGTCGTTGCGACCGAGGTCGACCAGCATCAGATGCTCGGCGCATTCCTTGTCATCGGTGAGCAACTCCTTGGCCAGCAGGTGGTCTTCCTCCTCGGTGCGGCCCCGCCACCGGGTACCGGCGATCGGGTGCGTCGTCGCCCGGCCGTCCTGAACTGTCACCAACGCCTCGGGACTGGATCCGACGATCGAGAACGCGGTTCCACCGGAACCATTCGGGATGTGCAGCAGGTACATGTACGGGCTGGGGTTGGTCGCGCGCAGCATCCGGTAGACGTCTATCGGCTCGGCGGCGGTGTCCACCTCGAAGCGCTGTGAGGGCACCACCTGGAACGCCTCGCCCGCCTCGATCTCGGCGACCAGCCGCTCCACCACCGCCCCGTACTCCTCGGGTGTGCGCTGGGCGCGCGGGCGCGGTTCGGGCCGGCGAAACGTCGCCACCGTCGAACGTAACGGCTGACCGAGTGCGGCGGTCATCACGTCCAGTCGCCGCACCGCGTCGTCATAGGCCTCATCGACGCGTTCTGCACTGCCGTCCCAGTTGACCGCATTGGCGATCAGCGTGATGGTGCCCTCGTGGTGGTCGACCGCGGCCAGGTCGGTGGCCAGCAGCAGCAGCATGTCGGGCAGCCCGAGGTCATCGACGACCAGTTCGGGCAGCCGCTCGAGCCGCCGGACGAAGTCGTAGGCGAAGAACCCCACCAAACCACCCGACAGCGGCGGGGTCGCATCGCCGTCGTCCGCGGGAAA
>JAHZJY010000177.1 GCA_022600695.1 Actinomycetes bacterium
ACAGGTCGGACAGTCGCGTGGTGTGGGTGTCCCAGTTCCAATCCCGGCTGATCCACTGCCTTCCGGCTTCGCCCATCCTTCGGCCCGTCGCCGGATCGGACAGCAGATCACTGACGGCTTCGACGATCTCGTCGAGCGAACCGCCGTCGACAACCCGGCCCGTCTCGCTCTGCCGAACGGTTTCCGGCGCCCCTCCGGAGTGGCCGGCCACCACCGGCACCCCGGTCGCCGAGGCCTCCAGAAACACGATTCCCAGACCTTCGACGTCCAGCCCGGCCCCCCGGGTCCGGCACGGCATCGCGAAGACATCGGCCATCGCATAGTGCGCGGGCAGTTCGGCATTGGGCACCCCGCCGGTGAACATGACCTCACTGCTGACCCCGCGGTCCTCGGCCAATCGGCGCAGAGCGCCGGCGTACGGCCCGCCGCCGACGATGACCAGCGCCGCGCCGTCCACTCTGGACCTGATCAGCGGAAGCGCCCTGATCAGCATGTCCTGACCTTTGCGCGGCACCAACCGCGAGATGCACACCACGACCGGTCGATCCCCCAACCGGTAGCGGGTCCGCAGTTCGCAGCGCAGCGCCGGATCGGGCCGGAAACGGCCGGTGTCGACCCCCGGCGGCAGATACTCGAGTCGGGCGCGCGGACCGAACGCGGAGGCGAACCTGCCGCGGGTATAGCGGCTGACGTGGGTGACGACGTCGGCACTCTCACCGATGCGCCGTAGCGCCGAGCGGGCGCCGGGCACCATCGACCACCCGACCTCGTGACCGTGGGTGCTGGCCAGCACCCGCTGCGCGCCGGCGCTCCGGGCCCGGGCCGCAAGCAGGGCGAGCGGCGCCGCCGCACCGAACCACACCGTTTCGACATCGTGCTCACGAATCAGTCGACGCATCCGACGGTCGACACCCGGCTCGGGAATCATCAGCGTTCCCGGATGCCGGACGACCTGAAACGGAGCGGCCAGGTCATAGCCGTCGGCCCCCTGCCACCGCGGGGCGTAAACGGTGAGGTGATGTTCACCGGTGGCGGCCAGTCGGTTCGCGAACTGCTCGAGGTAGGACTGGATTCCGCCACGACGCGGCGGAAAGTCATTGGTGACCAGCAGGATCCGCGTCATCGTCCTGAAAGGCTAGCGGCCGGGCGCTACTGCGTCAGCCACCCGGCCCAGCGGATTTGCAGATCGGCGAGATCGGTACCGAGCGCCGTCCGGACCGCGGTGGCGAAATCGCCGTGGCCGGGACCGCAAGCCTGTTCATAGAGCCGGCGCAACCCGTCGACTCCGTAGCTGTCGGCGACGAAGCGGGCAAACCACCAGGCGCGGTCATAGCCCGCTGAGCGAGCGGGACCGGTCGCGTCCAGTTCGGCGTCCGACGGCAGCGCGGTCGTCGCGGCGGCACCCGGCGGCAGCGGGACGCCAGGCCGCGCGACGAAGTCGGCCACCCCCTCGGTCAGCCAGCGGGGAGCATCCAGTGCGGTGTCCGTCCGGGCAGCGAGATGAAAAAGCTCATGCGTCAGCACGATTCGCAATGCCGCGTCCGTCATACCGGAAGCGCCGGGCGCCAGCACGATTCGCTGCCCCGAGGCCCGCCGGCGGTCGAAGTCCACCTCGTCGGCGACTGCGACCGCCGCGATATCGGTCCACTCCCGCTGCGGGTCCAGACCGGCATCCTCGATGAACTGGGCATCGGAACCGGTGACGAGGATGGCGATCTCGCGCGTCCAGTCGTCACCCCAGAATTGCTTGACGGCCCGCGCCGCGTCATCCATATCGCCACGGACCCGGGTCAGCAATGCATCGGTACGGGCCCCGCCCGGGCTCGTCAGACGGACGATTCGGCCGTCACCCAGCACCGTCGTCGCCACGCCAGATGCTGGTTCAGGCCCGGATCGCGGATGAGCCATCGTCAGTAGCACCACCGCTGCCGCCATTTGAACGATCAGCAGAGCCGCCAACACGCTCCGCGGCCTGCCGAAACGCCGACCGGGCGACTCAGTACCGCCGGACGTTGTAGATCGGGGCGTTGTAGACCGACTCGACGAGGACCGGAATGCCGTAGGTGGAGGCATGCACCATCATCCCGTCACCTATATAGATGCCGACGTGCGAGGCGTCCGAATATTGGGCCACCACATCACCGGGCTGCATCTGGTCGACTGACACCGGCTGGCCACCGGCCGCCAGTGCGTAACTCGAGTGTGGCAGAAATACGCCGGCCTGCTGGAACGCCCATCGAACCAAACCGGAGCAGTCGAATGCGCTGGGCCCGGAGCCGCCCCAGGAGTAGGGCGAGCCCAGCCTGGTCAGGGCTGCCTGAACGGCCGCGGCGCCGGCACTGCTGCCACGGCCACCGGGTGTGGGTACAGCCGCGAGTGCGGCGATATCGCTGGGCGGCCCGGCTTCCGGCGCAGGTTCGCCGGGAAGGGCCGCGGGCGGAGCATCCGGCGCTGCCAGGACGGCCCGCTGGGTCGGGGTGAGCATCGCGTAGCGCGCCTTCACCGCGGCGATCTGGACCTGCAACTCGGACTGCTGCCGCTGCAGGTCGGCCCGGATCGCGGCGGCCTCGTCGGCGGCCACCTTTGCCTGGGCCGCTGAATTCGCTGAGGCGGCCTCGATCGTCACGGCCTGTTCGCTGGCCCGGCGAAAGCTCTGCATCTGAGCCGCCATCTCGATGGCCATCACCCGCTGCACGGCCATCTTGTCGATCAGATTCTGGGGCGATGTGGCGGTCAGCATCGCGTTGAACCCGTCGGTGCGCCCGCCCATGTAGACCGACGCAGCTAACTTATTGACGGCTACCTGATATCCGACCAACTGCGCTTTGGTGGCGTCCAACGCGGCGAGATCTCCGGCATGTTGCCGCTCTGCCGCAACCTGAACCTGGACCTTCTCGTCCAGGTCGAGTTGAGCGGAGTGCATGGTCTCGGTGAGCTGCTCTGCCTGACGTGACAATTCGGTCAGTTTGGCCAGTGCGTCCTCGGCCGGGTCGGCGAAGGCCGCGGTGGTACCGACATTGGTGAACGCCATGATGCTGATGATGATGGCTACCAGCGGATTACGGGCAACGTTAACCACGGAGGTGCGGTCAAACTTCACGATGGCGGATCCTTTGACTGCTGTGGACTCAACCCGTCGGACTGCCGGTCTATGTTCCTTTGATCTCGATCAGGTTACGAAACGGCATCAGCTTTGTCCACCGAAGGAGTCGGCGTCCGGCAGAAACCTGCGAAA
>JAHZJY010000178.1 GCA_022600695.1 Actinomycetes bacterium
CCCAGGGTGGCGCCGATCTCCTCGTAGGACAGGCCCTCGATGTCGCACAGCACCACCGCGGCACGGAATTCCGGCGGCAGCGAGTCCAGTGCGGCCTGCAGATCCGGGCCCAGCCGCGAATCGTGATAGATCTGTTCGGGATTGGGCCCATCGGCCGGAACCCGGTCATAGTCGTCGGGTAGTGCCTCCATCCGGATGCGGGCGCGACGGCGCACCATATCCAGGAACAGATTCGTGGTGATGCGGTGCAACCAGCCCTCGAAGGTGCCGGGCTGGTAGTTCTGCACCGACCGGAAAACCCGGATGAAAGTCTCCTGGGTCAGGTCCTCGGCGTCGTGCTGGTTGCCGGAGAGCCGGTAGGCCAGCCGGTAGACCCGATCGGCGTGCTGACGTACCAATTCGTCCCACGACGGCATGGCCGACCGGTCACCGGTGGCGTCGAACACGGCAGTGCCCTGCAGGTCATCGGACGGCACGACCCAGTCACTGTCGCCTTCGTCGCCGACTCGCGACATGGTGACCGGGGCCGTCAGTGTGGTGGACGTCGGATCCTCCTGATGTTCGTGCGCCGGACTCTTTGGCGCATCACAGGTCACAACACCTTCGCGTTGGCCGGTATTCCCCGTCGTGCCGGTGCGCCTCGTCATGGCGATCACCTTTCCCCACGGCGGTGTGCGACCACTATGAGCTAACTTAGCTTTAACTGAGAAGCCCGGGCTCCATGCCGTTTAAACAGGCAAAACGTCATCGACGCGTCATTATTGGCAATTTCCTTAGATTAGCTTTCATCGGCGTGTCCGATAGCTCCTTCCGCGCTTTGGGCGCACCTGCCCACACACCGCGGGAGTTGATCTACGCTGCTGAGAATGCCCACCATCGACGAACCCGCGCGCAGTCGGGCCGACCGCCTCCTGGCCCACGCCGAGACGTCGATCTCGGAGGATTCCATCGTCTCCGCGGCCCGCGAGCGCGCCGTAGACGCCGGGGCGGGGGCAGTGACCCCGGCGGTCGGCGCGCTGCTGAGCCTGCTGGCCCGCCTCTCCGGCGGTCGGGCCGTCGTAGAAGTGGGCACCGGGGCGGGTGTCAGCGGACTCTGGTTGATCTCGGGCATGCGCGATGACGGCGTTCTCACCACGATCGACATCGAGCCTGAGCATCAGCGCCTGGCCAAACAGGCCTTCGCCGAGGCGGGCGTCGGCCCCGGACGCACCCGGCTCATCGCCGGTCGGGCGCAGGAGGTGCTCACCCGACTGGCCGACGAGTCCTACGATCTCGTTTTCGTCGATGCCGCGCCCGCCGATCAGCCGCATTTCGTCGGCGAAGGGGTGCGACTGCTGCGCCCCGGGGGAGTCATCGTGCTACACCACGCCGCGCTCGATGGCCGGGCCGGCGACCCGGCCGCACATGATGCGGAGGTCACCGCCGTTCGCGAGGCGGCCCGGATGATCGCCGAGGACGATCGGCTCAATCCGGTGCTGGTCCCCCTCGGCGACGGCATCCTGATGGCCGCACGCGACTGACCGAACCGTCATGGTGCTGTTGGCAGGTCTCGGGCTGGCCACCGCGGCCGGGCTGCTGGTCATGCTGATCGCCCCGGCGGGGACAGCCGGGTGGCTGTTGGGACGGCGGCGCCGTCCCGCGCCCTGAACCCCCTCGGGAGCCCTAAACCCAGAGGCCCTTGCCGACGGCTACCACTCCACCGGCGCTGATCGCGAACCGTTCGCGGTCCTCCTCCAGGTCCACCCCGACCTGCTCACCGGGCCCGACGACCACGTTCTTATCCAGAATCGCTCGGCGCACCACCGCGCCGCGGCCCACCCGGACGCCGGGCATCAGCACACTGCCCTCGACGATGGCGCCGTCTTCCACCACCACGTTGCTGGACAACACCGAGGTCCGCACCGACGCCGCCGAGATGATGCTGCCGGCGCCCACCACCGACTCCTGGGTCGAGCCGCCGTTGACGAACTTGGCCGGCGCCAGGTTCTCCGGCTCGCCACGGATCGGCCAGCGCTTGTTGTAGAGGTTGAACACCGGGTGCACCGACACCAGGTCCATGTGGGCGTCGTAGAACGCGTCGAGAGTGCCGACATCGCGCCAGTAACCGTGGTCGCGTTCCGTCGCACCCGGCACCTCATTGTCGTTGAAGTCGTATACCGCGACCGTCCCGTCGTTGACCAACCGCGGAATGATGTCGCCCCCCATATCGTGATCGGAGGAGTCGTCCTCGGCATCGGCGCGAATCGCGTCGATAAGCACCCTGGTGGTGAAGATGTAGTTGCCCATTGAGACGAACGTCTGATCCGGGTTGTCCGACACGCTGGGCGGCTCCGATGGTTTCTCGACGAAGTCGCGGATCCTGCCGGATTCGTCGGCGTCGATACACCCGAACGCCCCGGCCTCGGCACGCGGTACGCGGATACCGGCAACCGTTGCCCCCGCGCCACTGTCGATATGGAACTTGACCATTTGCTCGGGATCCATTCGATACACGTGGTCGGCGCCGAACACCACGATGTAGTCGGGATCCTCGTCGTAGATCAGATTCAGCGACTGGTAGATGGCATCGGCCGAACCGGTGTACCACCGCGGCCCGAGTCGTTGCTGGGCGGGCACCGGCGTGATGTACTCCCCCGCGAGGCCGCTGAGCCGCCAGTTCTGAGAAATATGGCGATCCAGCGAATGCGACTTGTACTGGGTGAGAACGCAAATTCTCAAATAGCGAGCGTTGACCAGATTCGACAACACGAAGTCGATCAGCCGGTAGGCGCCACCGAACGGAACAGCGGGCTTGGCCCGATCCGACGTCAGCGGGTAGAGCCGCTTTCCCTCGCCCCCCGCCAGCACGATGCCAAGCACATGCGGCAGCTCCCTCATAGCAGTAAACCTAACCACCACCGCCTGCAACGGCTACCGCAATCAGGGTTTCGCCACGTAGAGCCACGAGGGTCCGGTACTGCATTACGGTCAGCGTTATGCGGGTGGCGATGATGACGCGGGAGTACCCGCCCGAGGTCTACGGCGGTGCCGGGGTGCACGTGACCGAGTTGGTGGCGCAGCTGCGCCGGCTGTGCGAAGTCGACGTGCACTGCATCGGCGCTCCGCGGTCCATCGCGTTCGCCCATCAGCCCGATCCGGCCCTCGCCGACGCAAATCCGGCACTGGCGACGCTGTCGACCGACCTACGAATGGCCGCCGCCGCTGCTGATGCGACAGTGGTGCATTCACACACCTGGTATGCCGGCATGGCGGGTCACATCACCGCACTTTTGCATGGCGTTCCGCATATCGTCACCGCCCATTCGCTGGAGCCCAAGCGACCCTGGAAAGCCGAACAGCTCGGCGGCGGATACCAGGTGTCCCTGTGGGCGGAACGCACCGCCGTGCAGGCCGCCGACGCCGTGATCGCGGTGAGCGCCCGCATGCGCCAGGACGTGTTGTCGGTTTATCCGATGCTGGATCCACACCGGGTGCACGTCATCAAGAACGGTATCGACACCGACACCTGGTACCCGGCCACGCCCGCTTGCGGCGAGTCCGTACTGGACGAACTCGGCGTGGACCACCACCGGCCGATGGTCGCCTTCGTCGGCCGGATCACCCGGCAGAAAGGCGTCGGGCACCTGATCGCGGCGGCGCACCGGTTCGATCCGGAGGTGCAGCTTGTGCTCTGCGCCGGGGCCCCGGACACCCCGCAGATCGCCGCGGAGGTCAGAACCGCGGTCGACCAACTCGCCGCCGCGCGTAGCGGAGTGTTCTGGGTCCGGGACTTCCTGCCGGTACCGGAGATCCGCGAGATTCTTTCGGCGGCAACGGCATTTATCTGCCCGTCGATCTACGAACCGCTGGGCATAGTCAACCTTGAGGCCATGGCGTGCGGGACGGCGGTGGTGGCCTCCGATGTCGGCGGCATTCCTGAGGTGGTCGACGACGGGGTCACCGGAGTCCTGGTGCGCTACGACGCCCACGACCCGCGATCATTCGAAACCGGCCTGTCCGACGCTGTCAACGCCTTGGTGGCGGATCCGGCCACGGCACGCGGTTACGGCGCCGCCGGCCGGCAGCGCTGTATCGACGAATTCTCCTGGGCCCGGATCGCCGAACAGACACTGGAGATCTATCGGGAGGTATCGCGCTGAGAGCCGATGCACCGGTCACCGCACCCCGCGCATCGACACGGGGTCCTCGCGGGTCCGGACGTCAGCTGGTGACGCCTTTGAGTTCGTCGCCCAGGGCGGCCGCCTCGTCCGGGGTCAACTCGACGACCAGTCGTCCACCGCCCTCGAGCGGTACTCGCATCACGATGCCGCGCCCCTCCTTGGTCGCTTCCAGCGGACCGTCCCCGGTCCGGGGCTTCATCGCCGCCATCGAGTGCTCCCTCCAGATTCAAGCAGGCCAACCGACACCGACGGGGTGACGGTCGCCCTGATTCTAGTGTTATCTATTGTTCACTACCGACGTCGCCGGTGGTGAAGGACCCGGATACCCAGCAATTCCGCAGATGGTCGTCGACCATCCCGGTGGCCTGCATCAGCGCATAGGCGGTGGTGGGACCAACAAACTTGAAGCCCCGCGACTTGAGGTCGCGGGCCAGCCCGACAGATTCGGCTGTGCGCGCCGGAATCTCGGATTGAGTCACCGGCCGCGGCCGCTCCGGCGGGGCATGGGCCCACAGCAGGTCTGAAAGGTCGACGGTGAGATGGGCGGTCACCCGGGCATTGGCGATGGCGGCTTCGATCTTGGCGCGGTTGCGGACGATCCCCGGATCTGCCAGCAGCCGGTCGATGTCGGCGCCGGTGAAACCGGCGACCGCCTCGATGTCGAAGCCGGCGAAAGCCCGCCGGAAGTTCTCCCGCTTACGAAGGATGATCAGCCAGGACAGCCCACTCTGGAAGGACTCCAGGGTGATCCGCTCGAACAGCGCCTGCCGTCCCCGTAGTGGGCGGCCCCACTCGAAGTCGTGGTAGGCGCGCAGCAACACCCGATCCGCGGGCGGCGCGGAAAGCGCCCAGGGGCACCGGTGCCGGTCGTCGTCGCCGGCTGCGGTCATCCGGCGTCCGGGTCCGTCAGCGCGGCCGGTCGGTCCCCGTATCGCTGCTCGACCGTCGGGTCCAGCAGGCCGGTGGCGGCGCGTACGGCGGCCAGTTCCCCCCGGAGCTGATCCAGTTCGGCGCCGAGCCGATCCAACACCCAGTCCACCTCGCTGGTCTTGTAACCACGTAGGACCTGGGCGAATTTGACGGCCTCGACATCGGCGCCGGTGACTCCCGAGGCGGGCAGCATCGTCGCGGTGGTGGCCCGCGGCAACGGCGGCAACGGCTCGCCGCGGCCGAAGAGCAGGCTGGCCACGGCGAACAGGACGACGGCCACCAGGATCAGCACCACGAGGTACATCAGGATCAGCGTCACATCTGCGATCCTGCCTCACCCTCGGGCCGCGGCAGGACCCAGGACACCCGCTCAGCGCAGGGTGTTCATCGGCGGCCGGTCCGCCAGCGACACCGTCGAGGTCCGGGCGGCGTATCCGTCCGCGCCGTTCGAGCCGGGGAAGAACTGGGTCAGCCCGACCCCGGAATCCGGGATACCGCACCGGTCCAGCAATGTCGCGATGACCTGTCGGCTCATCGGGCCGAGCTCGCTCAGCGGCCGGTTGCGATGGGTTCGCACACCAAGGTTGACCTGAGCGATCGCTTCGAGTCCGAGCCGATCGTAGGTGTCGATGAGAATGCCGATCTCCACCCCGTACCCGGGCGCGAACGGCACCGCGGTCAGCAATTCGCGAGATCCGGCGTATTCCCCGCCCAGCGGCTGAAGGACGCGCCCGAGCTCGGGCCGCAGGGCGGCCAGCATCGGCCGGGCGACCAACTCGGTGACCCGACCCCCGCCGTTGGCGTCCTCCCCGCCGCGCAGCTTCAGGGGGCGCCGATAAAAACCTTTGACCAGGTGGATGCCGTCGCCGGTGAGCATCGGCCCGACCAGACGGGGCACGAACATCGGGTCGGGGCCGATCAGGTCGGAGTCGATGAAAACAATGAAATCGCCGGTGGTGGCGGCCAGTGAGCGCCACAGTGCCTCGCCCTTGCCCGGCTGCGGCGGTATCTCGGGAAGTGCCTGCTCCCGGTTGACGACCCGCGCCCCCGCGGCCGCCGCCCGGGCCTCGGTGGCGTCGGTGCACCCGGAGTCCAGCACGATCAGTTCATCGACCAGACCGCCGACCATCGGGGTGATCGTGTCGATCACCGGGCCGACGGTCTCCGCCTCATTGAGTGCCGGGAGAACGACCGAGATGGTGCGCCCGCGTTTGGCCGCCTCCAGTTCATCGACCGACCACGGCGGCCGGTGCCACGTCTGGTCGGTCGGCCATCCGCGATCCACCTTCGGCCTCTCGCTGAGTTCGGTCATGCCAGCCCCCTCACCGTCCGGGCCGGTCGGCGTTCACCTTTGATGGAGGCGACCATCTCCAGTACCCGGCGGGTCGGGCCCACCTCGTGCACCCGGAACATACGGGCACCGTCGGCGGCAGCCAGGGCCGTCGCCGCCAGTGTCCCTTCGAGACGCTCAGTCAGTTCCACACCCAGAGTCTCCCCGATGAAATCTTTGTTGCTCAGCGCCATCAGGACAGGCCATCCGGTATTAACGAGATCGTTTACATGGCGCAACAAACTCAGCCCGTGGAAGGTGTTCTTGCCGAAATCATGTGTCGGGTCGATCAGGACGCCGGCACGCGGGACGCCGGCCTCGACGGCCCGCTCGGCCGCAGCGGTCACCTCCGCGATGACGGCATCGACGACACCGGTGACGGAGGTGCCGTAGTTGACCCGGAACGGACGGGTCCGCGGGACGGCACCGCCGGTATGCGAGCACACCAGTCCGGCGCCGAACTCTGCGGCCACCTCGGGCAGCGCCGGGTCATGGCCGGCCCAGGTGTCGTTGATGATGTCGGCGCCGGCCGCGCAGGACAGCCTGGCCACCGATGCACGCCAGGTGTCCACGCTGATGCACTGCTCCGGGTAGGCCGCACGCACCCATTCGATGAAGGGCACCACACGCGCGGTCTCCTCGGCGATGTCGACGACGGTTCCGGGCCCAGCTTTGACCCCACCGATGTCGATGACGTCGGCACCCTCGGCAACAGCGCCGTGCACAGCCGCCATGGCGGCCTCGTCGGTGAACGTCGCGCCCCGGTCGTAGAAGGAGTCCGGCGTCCGGTTGACGATCGCCATGATCAGTGCGCGGTCATCAGCCACCGGTCGTCCGCAAAAGGTAGCGCTCACCCCGACATTATTCACCGACAGCGCCGGTGACCGTTACTGCGCGAACTTGTCATCCCGGCATGACGAGCCGGAATCCGGGCACCCGGCGCAGGTGCCGCACGGCACACGCTGGAGATTGTCCCCGGGGCGGATCAGCCAGGTCGACCAGGTCCACCGATTCCGCGGCACCGGTCATCGACGTCGTTGTTGTCCGCGCCGCCCGCGCACAGCCTCAGCGCGATCTCGACATCCTCGACCACCAGCAGCCGGTCCAACGCGGCCTGTGCGACGTAGCCGGTGGACACCAGCGAGGCCAGCCAGCGCAGCAGCCCGTCGTAGTGACCGTGCGGATCCAGCAGCACCACCGGGCTGTGATGCATTCCCAGATACCCGCCGGTCCAGGTCTCGAAAAGCTCCTCGAGGGTCCCGATACCACCGGGCAGGGCCAGAAACGCGTCGCTGCGGTCCTCCATCACCTGCTTGCGCTGCCGCATGGTGTCGGTGACGATCAGTTCATCGGCCTCGACATCAGCCAACTCCCGGTGCACCAGCGCTTTGGGGATCACCCCGACGGTTCGGCCGCCGCGGGACCGGGCACCGGAGGCCACCGCACCCATAGCCGAGACGTTTCCACCCCCGGAAACCAGCGTCCATCCGCGCTCGGCGATCGCCTCGCCTACCTGCCGGGCCCGGGCCAGCAGGTCGGGATGGCGCGGGCCGGCCGCGCAGTACACGCACACCGCCCACTGGGAGTCATCCGCCATTCGCCGCTGCACACTCCGCAACCTAGACCAGTGCTTCCACCGGCCCAATTAGAGTCGGGGGTTATGGCACTCCGCTCCAGCTGGCCTCTGGTACCGCGTCGCGCCCTGGACCGGGCGGTCGAGGCCCTGGACTCGAACCCGTCCGGGGTCGCGCTGATCGGCCATGAGGGGGTCGGCAAGACCACGCTGGCCGGACAGGCAGCAGAGCGGCTGGGCCGCGGCGACCCGCTGTGGGTCATCGGTACGCTGGCCGAGTCGTCGATCCCCTTCGGCGCATTCGGTCCGCTGCTCAACGTCGACGACGCCGGAAAACCCGCCGCCATGATCGCCTCGGCAGCGGATTCCATTCTGGCCAAAGCTGATTCGGCGCCCATCATCGTCGACAACGCGCGTCTGCTGGATCCTCTTTCGGCGAGCCTGGTCTACCGGCTGGCCCGGGACGGCAGCTGCCCGCTGATCGTGACTGTGCGTTCGGTGCTGCGGGTACCGCATGTGGTGTCGGCGCTGTGGGACGACGGACTGCTCCGGCGCTGTGAGGTCATCCCGCTTGACGATGAGGAGACCTCAGCGGTGGTGGCCGCCGCGGGCGGTGGGGACACCGCCGCGTTGTACCGGCGTAGCGCCGGTAATCCACTGCATCTGCGGCTGCTGATGGCCACCGGCGGCACCGACGAGACCCTCCCGGCGGCCATCGACCGGTATCTGGGCGAACTGTCGCAGCGGGTTCGCGAGGTGTTGGGATATCTCTGCGTATTCGAGCCACTGTCGCGGACCGATCTGGTCGCGCTCACCGATGAGCCGGCGGTAACGGCGGCCCTCGCAGCCGGGGCCATCCAGGTACGCGCCGCCTCGGCCGGCGAGTCGGTTTACAGCGCCCACCCGCTGTTCCTGGAGCAGCTGGCCACCGGCCTCGACCGGTTCGCGGTACAGCGGCTGCGCACCGCCGTCGCCGGGCAACTTTCCGCAACCCCGAGCAGCAGCCCCGCCGATCGGATGGGCCGAACCCTGCTGGCACTGCAGGGCGACCGGCCACTGGACGCCGATGAAGTTGTCGCCGCCGCCCAGGAGGCGCTGCGGCTGGGCGACCTCAGCCTGGCAGAGCGGCTTGCCGGCGGCGCACTCGAGCGCAAGGACCACCTCGGAGCCCGGCTGGCGATGAGTTATGCGCTGGCCTGGCAGGGCCGCGGCCGGGAGGCCGACGCGGTGCTCGCCGCGGTCGACACCGCCACCCTCACCGAGGAGCAGATGATGGCGTGGGCGCTGCCACGGGCGGCCAATCAGTTCTGGATGCTTTCCGAACCCGAGCGCGCCACCACATTTCTGCACAACGTACGCGGTCGGGTGGACTCGGAGTCGTCCTATCTCACCCTGGACGCGTTATCGGCCACCTTCGCGATGAACGCCGGCAACGTTTGCCGCGCCGTCGAGATGTCCGCCGCGGTGCTCGAACATGCGGACGCACCGGATATGGCGGTGGCCTGGGCGACCAGCGCCACGGCGCTGTCCTCGGCCCGGATGGGTCGGTTCGACGCCGTGCGGCCGGCGGTACAGCGGGCGCTGGGCTCTGACCATCCGGGTCTGCTGCGGTTCACCGTCGGGCTGGCCGAGATCACCACACTGCTGATGCAAGCCCGGACCGAGGCGGCCCACGAGGTGGCCCGGCAGTTCACCGACTTCG
Source organism: Actinomycetes bacterium (assembly GCA_022600695.1). GTDB lineage: Bacteria > Actinomycetota > Actinomycetes > Mycobacteriales > Mycobacteriaceae > Mycobacterium. Next base: position 9,696 of record JAHZJY010000178.1, read on the forward strand.
CCGAAGTGGCCCAGCCCGGCCGTGCCATCGGAGAAGTGCTGCTGGCGCAGGTGCTACTGGCCCGCGGCGACGCCACCGCGGCCGCCGAACTGCTGCGGCCGGCGGCGGCGACACTGGAGCGCACCGGCTACTCGTGGGGCCCGCTGGCCCTGAGCTACCTGGCGACCGCACTGGCCTACCAGGGCAGGGTGGCCGCCTCGGCGATAGCGCTGGCACGTGCCCAGTCCCGGCACGGCACCAAATCGGCCATGTTCGCCCCGGAGTTGGGGATCGCCCGGGCCTGGCGGCTGGCCACCATCGGGGACCGTCCCTCGGCGATCACCGCCGCCCGTGATGCCGCGCGGACCGCACAGCGCAGCGGCCAACTGGCGATCGCGGTCCGGGCCTGGCATGAAGCCGCCCGCCTCGGGGACCGGCGGGCCGGCGAGGCATTGGGTCAACTGTCCGATTCGGTGGACTGCGAGTTCACCCGGATGGCTTTGGCGCACGCCCGGGCACTGGCAGTCAGGGACACCGACGGACTGGCCGAGTCGGCCGATCGACTGGCCGAGGCCCGCTTCAGCGGGGCCGCCGCCGATGCGGCACGTCAGGCGGCCGAGATCGCGGGCTGACCGCTGAGATAGCGACGCAGCACCGCGGCCACGGCGGTGATCTGCGCGATGGACACCCGTTCGTCACGACGGTGTGCGAGGTTGGGGTCGCCCGGGCCGTAGTTGACCGCCGGAATCCCCAGGGACGAGAACCGGGCCACATCGGTCCAGCCGTACTTGGCCCGAACCAAACCGTCGGCGGCCCCGACCAGGGCGGCCGCGGCCGGGCGGTGCAGGCCCGGCAGCGCTCCCGGCGCGACGTCGGTCTGCTGCAGCATCACCGGTAGACCGTCGAAGACCTCGCAGACGTGCGCCAGGGCCGCCTCCGCGGTTCGGTCCGGGGCGAACCGGAAATTGACGGTGACTGAGGCTTCATCGGGGATCACATTGCCGGCCACTCCGCCGCCGATGCGCACAGCGGACAAACCCTCCCGGTAGACGCAACCGTCGATATCGACGATCCGGCCCTGGTAGTCGGCCAGCCGGTCGAGCACCGCGCCGAGTTTGTGTATGGCGTTGTCGCCCAACCAGGATCGCGCTGAATGCGCCCGGGTGCCGGTCGCCGAGACAACCACCCGCAGGGTGCCCTGGCAGCCGGCCTCGATATAGCCGCCGGACGGCTCACCGAGGACAGCGACGTCACCGCGCAGCCAGTCCGGGAGCTCGCGCTCGATCCGGCCCAGACCGTTGGCGGCCGCCTCGATCTCCTCGCAGTCATAGAACACCAGGGTGACGTCATGGACGGGGTCGTCGACGGTGGCGGCCAGGTGCAGGAAGACCGCATCTCCGGATTTCATATCCGAGGCACCGCAACCCCAGATGTGGTCGGCGTCGCGCCGCGACGGCACGTTGTCGGCAATCGGCACGGTGTCGAGGTGGCCGGCCAGGACCACCCGGGTCGGTCGGCCCCGGCCGGTGCGGGCCAGCACGGCCTCGCCGTTGCGGACCACCTCATAGTCGGTCTGTTCCCGCAGCGCGTGTTCGACCTCATCGGCGATGCGGCACTCGTCACGCGACACACTGGGGATGTCGATGAGAGCGGCGGTCAGGTCAACCGGGTCGGCGCGCAAATCCAGCACAACTACCCAGGCTAGCGGGTCGCCCCTCTCCGGCGAACAGACGTGAAAGTCCCCGCGCGGACGGCGCGTCGCGGGCACTTTGCGTCTGCTCGGCCCGGAAGTACCGTGGAACACCGTGACTTCTGCAGCGGGCTTCGGACTGGCCACCCTCACCGACGACGGCACCGTCCTGGACGCCTGGTTCCCGGACCCCGAACTCGGCGCCTACCTCCCCGCCGGCACCACCCGGATCGCCCCGGACGATGTTCCCGACGATCTGGCCGCGCTTTCCGGACCGGATTCCGAACGGGGCGTGGAGGTCGTCCCGATCCGCACCGTGGCCGTGCTGGCACAGCCCCCTGCCGACACCTACGACGCCTACCTGCGGCTGCACCTGATCTCCCATCGTCTCGTCGAACCGCACGGAGTCAACCTGGACGGGGTGTTCGGCGCGCTGACCAACGTGGTGTGGACCAACTACGGCCCCTGCCGGGTCGAGGGTTTCGAGGCGGTGCGGCTCCGGTTGCGCCGGCGCGGACCGGTCTCGGTGTACGGCGTGGACAAGTTTCCCCGGATGGTCGACTATGTGGTGCCCAGCGGGGTGCGCATCGCCGATGCCGACCGGGTGCGGCTCGGCGCGCACCTGGCGGCGGGAACCACTGTCATGCATGAAGGGTTCGTCAACTTCAACGCCGGAACCCTGGGCGCATCGATGGTGGAGGGCCGCATCTCAGCGGGGGTGGTGGTCGGCGACGGCTCCGACATCGGTGGCGGCGCGTCCATTATGGGCACGCTGTCCGGCGGCGGCACCGAGGTCATCTCGGTCGGCAGGCGTTGTCTGCTGGGCGCCAACTCCGGACTCGGGATTTCACTGGGTGACGACTGTGTCATCGAAGCGGGCCTCTACCTCACCGCTGGAACGAAGGTCACCGTTGCGGACGGCACCGCGGTGAAGGCCCGTGCGCTCTCGGGGGCGAACAACCTTCTGTTCCGTCGCAACTCAGTGACCGGGTCTGTTGAGGTGGTGGCCCGGGACGGCACAGGGATCGCGCTCAACGCGGCGCTGCACGCCAACTGATCTCGGCCGGGTGCCCGGGTTCCGGGTCGGCCGGCTCAATCACCGGTCATCAGCTCGTTCTTAAGAACCTTACCCATCGCGTTGCGCGGCAGTTTGCCAACCCGCCGGACCTCGCGAGGCCGTTTGTGCGCTGAAAGCTGCTGTGCCACATAGTCAATGAGCCCCCGAGCCGGTGCGTCACCGACGACGAAGGCGACGATACGCTGACCCAGATCCGGATCAGGCAGTCCCACGACGGCGGCCTCGGTCACCCCCGGGTGTCCGAGCAGCGCCGCCTCGATCTCGCCCGCCCCGATCCGGTAACCACCGGACTTGATCAGGTCCACCGACTCGCGGCCCACGATCCGGTGCATACCGTCCGGACCGATCACGGCCGCGTCGCCGGTGCGATACCAGCCGCCGGGCTCGAATGCCCCGGCGGTGGCCTCCGGCCGATTGAGGTAACCCTGGAAAACGGTGGGCGTTCGGACCTGAAGGGCGCCGATGGCGGCGCCGTCGTGGGGCGCCGGTGCGCCGTCCTCGGCGACGAGTCGGGTCTCCATACCGTCCAGCGGCAGACCGACCCAACCGGGACGGCGTTCACCGCCGGCCCGGGCGCTGACGGTGATGAGGGTCTCGGTGCAGCCGTAGCGTTCAACCGGCGCGTGTCCGGTCAGGTCCGCCAGCCGGGTGAAGACCGGCACCGGCAGCGCGGCGCTGCCGGACACCAGCAGGCGGGCCCCGGACAGGGCCCGAGCCGATTCACTGTCGGCGACGACTCGCGACCAGACGGTGGGCACCCCGAAGTACAGCGACCCGCGCGCCGCGGCATAGGCCTGCGGAGACGGCCTGCCGGTGTGCACGAAACGGTTGCCCACTCGCAGCGATCCCAGCAACCCGAGCACCAGTCCGTGCACGTGGAACAGCGGCAAGCCGTGTACCAGGGTGTCCTCAGCGGTCCACTGCCAGGCCAGTGCCAGCGCGTCGAGGTCGGCGGCAACCGCCCCCCGGCTGATCACCGCACCCTTCGGCGGTCCGGTGGTTCCCGAGGTGTAGATGACCATCGCGGTGTCCTGAGGCCGCGGCTCCGGATAACGATGCCACGAGCGGGCGTGCAACCGCACCGGCACATGCGGCAGGCCCGCCGGATCCCCGGGCGCCTCACCGAGCCAGGCCTGGGCCTCGGAGTCGGCGAGAATGTGGGCCCGCTCAGCGACGCCCACGTCGGCTGGGACCGGAACCAACGGCACACCGGCGATCAGGCATCCGGTGACCGCGAGCACCGTCGCCGCGGTGGGAGTCGCGAGCACCGCGATACGCCCGG